>CAYUKI010000121.1:0-6973 GCA_964445235.1 uncultured Acidimicrobiia bacterium
CCTGGCCAGGAACGCCGTGGCCTCGCCGATACCCTCACGCTATTTCCCAGACAGCGCACTTAGTGGGTGCCACCAGATCCAGAGGGCGAGGGCGGCGGCCAGATGCCAGAGCCCGTGCCCCTGCCAGATGGTGTCTGGGTCGCACCATGGGCCACCGGTGGCTGCCAGCCGACCCACCAAGGCTCCCAGACCGACGATCGTCAGCGGCAACCACGACCGCTTTCGGCCCCGAACTGCCACGCTCCCTATTGCCACCACCGTGAAACCGGCGGCGGCGAAATCGCCTAGACGGGGGCTGATCGAAAGACCTCCCGCCAGGGCGGGGATGAGGACAACCCACCGAGTGGCGTGGACCACCGGAACGATGACCAGGCCGACGGCGGCCAGGACGGATGCATCGTGGAGCCATTCACCCCAGGAGGGCATGGGTCCGTGAAAGGCGACCGATCCGACCCCTATGGCCAACATGACCGCCCCCTGGACCGGCCGACGGGAGCCGAAGAGGGAGATGGCGGCAGCCACGAAGGCCAGGGAAGTGAACGTGTTGACCGGTTGGCCCGCCCAGCCGGTAGTGATGCGCTCACAGTCGGCGGCGGCGCCGGGAAGGTCGACGGCCACGACAACGCCGATGACTCCGAGCACGACGCCAGGTTATCGGGCGACCTTGCGACGCTTATTCAGCGCGATGTGTTGGACTATGTATGAGATTTGCGGGCCAGGCCACCAGACCACCGATGCCCGATGGCGACGGACCCGAGCCTTAGCCCACCAGGGCTTCGTCGCGCAGGTCGATCACCACGTTGGGGCGGCCTTCGGCGCCAACTATGACATCGAGGATCTCGTTATCCATGAGTTCGTGGCGCTCGATCAAGGCGTCTCGAAGGGCCTCAATCAAGTGCCGATGTGACGACAAGACCTTCTCGACGACGCCCTTGTTGTCCTCGAGCAGTTTGGCGACCGCGGCCCGGGCCTCCTGATCGGCCAGCACCTTGGCAGCCATGTTGCCTCCAAAGGCGCCCTGGTCGAGCGCCCGGAAGGAGATGAGGGAACCGCCCAGACCCATCGACCCCACCATCTCCACCCCGAGATTGGTGGCGGCGGCCAGGTCCCCTGCCGGTCCCGTGCTGGACTCGCCGAAGTACATTTCCTCGGCGACCAACCCACCCAAGGCGATCTGGATCTGGGCAACTATCTCGCTCGCCTTCAGGGTGTGGCGTTCCTCGGTCATCCGATGGGCGAGGAACCCAAGAGCCTCCCGCCTCTTGATGATCGAAAGCATCTCCAGTTTGCGGCCCTTTCCGACCAGATACGCCATCACGGCGTGACCCGCTTCGTGGGTGGCAATGGTGGCAAGCTCGGCTGCGGGGGAGTCGACCGGCTCGGGAAGCCCGATTTCGATTTCGACTCTGGCCCGGCGGAGATCGGCAGCTGCCAGGGCCCGGCGATTGTCACGAAGGGCGAGCAGCAAGGCTTCGTCGAAAAGCCGCTCGAGTGACGCCGGGCTGTATCCGAGAGTGGCGGAGGCGAGATCATCTCGATGGCGGTCAGTGTCCATCTCGGGAGCGTGAGCCTTGCGAGCCAGGAAATAGTCGATCAGCTCTCGCCGGGCGGTGCGGCCCGGCAAGTCGAAGTGGAGGATCCTGTCGAATCGGCCCGGGCGGAGGAGGGCCGGGTCAAGAGCGACCGCCCGGTTGGTCGCACCGATTACCAGGATGTTGGAGTAGGGGGCTGGATGCTTGCGAAGTTGGCGGTGGGGGGGGAGAAAGCGGTTGAGACGGTCTTTGAACCAGCCCTTGATCCGTTCGGCGCGGGTGGGTTCGTCGAAGCTCTGCATCTGGACCAACAGCTCGTTGACGATGCCACCAGAGTCCATGCCCACCACCGCGTCGACGTCTGAGAACCGGACCAGCGAGTTCGGTGCCGAGGGACCGCCACGCTTCATCCCGATGGCGTCGATCTCCTCAATGAAACCTATGGCGCCCCCCTCTTCGGCCGCGGCTTTGCGCAGCGCTCGGAAGAAGGCCCGGATTCGCCGAGCGGTCATTCCGTACCACATGCTTTGGAAGGCTGTGGCGGACACGAACAGGAACGGAACGTTGGCCTCTTTGGCCATAGCCTTGGCCAGGTGGGTTTTGCCTGTCCCGGGGGCGCCCTCGAAAAGGATGCCGCGGCGGGGATTACCCCCTAGCTCGTCGCGGAAATTGCCGTGATCGAGGAGCACCTTGAGAGTGTGGGCGACCTCGACCACCACCTTTCCCAAGCCTTTGACGTCTTGAAAGCCAACCTCGATCTGCTCTGGTCGGTAAGCGACATGAGGTGAACGGCCCTGGCCCAGCATCGGAAGGATCATGACCGCAGCCAGGAGCGAAATGATCACCAAACCAGGAAGCCAGAAGACGGCATCATCACCGAGGGAGATGGTGGGCAGAGGTCCCCGACCGGAGAGGATTCGCGACCACATGAACGCGGCCACCACGGCCAGAATCAGCCCTAACTTGCGGAGTCGCCGTAGCCGAGCAAGCTCCCGTCGAGCCGGAACCGCCAATGTCATCTCCCAGCCCCTTCTGTCTCAGTGGGAGCCGAGGCCCCCACGTATCCGCCCCTGAGTTGCAATTGAGAGACTAGCCACCCACGGTGCTCGGTCAACCACTCTGCGTGCTGGACTGAACCGGTCCGGCGACTCGTAGGCTCCTCGGTCTTGCCGGACGAGCTTCCCCCCAGCCGATGGGTGTTCCCCGACCCTGCCGACCAACCCGACGATCTGGTGGCGGTCGGCGGCGACCTACTACCGGAGACGATCATCGCCGCTTACCGGCAGGGGCTTTTTCCCATGCCGTTCGAAGGGGAGTTGGGGTGGTGGTCGCCGATACGTCGAGCCGTAATACCGCTGGCCGGTTTGGTCGTGTCGCGGAGCCTCCAGAGGTCGCTTCGCCGCTATGCCGTGACGATCGACCAAGCCTTTTCCCGGGTGATCGAAGCCTGCGCCGATCCATCTAGACAACAAGGATGGATCGATCAGGAGATGGTGCTGGCCTACCTCCGGCTCCACGAACTCGGTTTGGTCCATTCGGTGGAGGCGTGGACTCCTGACGCCGAGTTGGCCGGCGGCCTGTACGGGGTGGCGATCGGTGGTTTCTTTGCCGGCGAGTCGATGTTCCACCGTGCCCGCGATGCATCCAAGGTGGCGCTCGTCCACCTGGTGGAGTTGCTGCGACACGAAGGGGCCGAGCTCCTCGATGTGCAGTGGGCGACCCCCCACCTCCGGTCATTGGGCGCCGTGGAGATCGATCGAAGGACCTATCTGGCCCACCTGGCTTCAGCTCTGGCCCTGCCATTGCCTGCCAGCTTCTCTCGGTAGAGTCGGTCACAAGCGAGACGAAGGGCCAAGAGTTTGCACGGCGTGGTTGCAGGCGTCGACCTGACGGCGGTTGGTCGGAGGGTGGCGGAACGCTCCCGCATGCTTGCTGAAACCGACGGGGCCTGGCTTCGACTGGTCCACGTCGTCGAACCGGTCGGTGAGGCGTTCATTGCCGCGGGTTTGGCGCGGATCCTCTTCGAGCACCGCAAGCGACTTGCCGAAGAGCTGGCGGTCTGGGTCAACGCACGCTCGCAGACACCGGTCGAATTGGTGGTCGTCAAGGGTTCACCTGCCAACGAACTCTGCATCAGATCGCACGATTCCGACCTCATCGTTCTCGGGAGCTCGGCCGTCGATGCCACCAAGGTCGGTCCGGTGGCGCGGCGGGTAGCGCGAAAAGCCAGACGATCTGTGCTGATCGTGCGACGCCAGCCCCGCGGCCCCTACCGGCGCGTGGTGGCCGCGGTCGACCTATCTGAATTGTCGAGAGCTGCCATAACGCAGGCGTTTCTGATCGCACCGGGTGCCGAGGTCACCGCGGTTTTCTCCCTTCCCACCCGGTTCGACCCGCTCCTCGCCGACGCCGGCCTCTTCGCCGAGGAGGTGGAAGCCTCCCGGTCGGTCCGCCTACGTCTGGCCCGAGAGGCGATGGACAGGTTCATCGCTCCATGGGAGGGCCAGGTGAAGGCGCTGGTGGTGGACGGCCCGCCTTTCGAGACGATCGACGAGGTGGTCCGGCGGCGGGCGGCGGACCTGGTGACGGTCGCCTCCCGTGGCGCGGGTGCCACCAAGATGGTCTTGCTCGGCACAGTTGCCGAGGGCCTCCTCGACACCGTTCCCTGCGACGTCTCCATCGCCCGGGTCGGAAGCCAATTCCGCCGCCCCTGACGGTTAGGCCTGGCGTCTTTCGTGGGTCGATCGACACAAGCCCTCTCGCTGCCTTCTCCTGCGCGTCTTCACCGACGGGAACCGTGGGTGAAGCAGCCCAGGGCCTCGCGACCCTCTGTGCGGACTCTCTTACCGAACGGTACGATCCGAACGGGGCCCGTAGCTCAGTTGGTCAGAGCAGCGGACTCATAATCCGTCGGTCGCAGGTTCGAGGCCTGCCGGGCCCACCGCGCAGGACCTTTGACGGTGGGAAAACTCGCCGACCGGCCCGGAACTGCCCCACAACCGGCCACACTGTCATATGATTAGGGGGCGGGGTGTGGCTGAGGGGTCTTCGAGGAGGGTCGATGGCCGACTTCAAAGGCTCACTGGAGATGGCTATCCAGGCACTACACGCCGGAGGCGGTCTGGAGATAGAGATGCATCTGGGCGAAAACCGCCTGCGGGTCACTGCCCACGGCCAGTTCATTGGCGATTGGGACCTCGACGAGGTGGGAATCCGACCGAAGAAGGACGGTTTCCATTTGCTGGTCGAAGACGAGGAGATCGTGATCCGCACGACCGATGATGCTGGCTTCGCGCTGGCGGTGGGAATCCGGTCGGCCTATCCCGCTCTGCGGCGCCACATGGCGGCCGCCATCAAGCCCGGCCATGATGTGGAGATCTCACCACGGCTCCGCCCCAGCCCACCTAAGCCGCCGACACCCGAACCGATCGGCCGGCAGGTGCGAGGAGGCGGGGGCACGGCCCGTGCGAGGCGGGCCGCCCTGCAGACGAACCCTTGACCGGCGCGCGTAGCCTCACCACCCCCTCTGGTTTGATGATCGGTCTGGTGGGTTTCGCTCTCCACGTGGTCGTCGGCGTCTTTATCTTCTTCTCGACCCTCGTGGCTCCGCCGTGGGCCGTGGCCGCCCTGTTGGCCATGTGGCTGATCGCCCTCTACGTTGGATGGCGGAGGTGGCGGGCCCGCCCCTGGATGGCGATCGTCCTGCCGCTCGGGATGTTCGTTGTCTGGATGCTGGCGTTGTGGCTCGGTGACGTGTTCTTGGGGTGGACCGCCTAGGACGAGTCGCTCCCACCGGAGTTCTCCCTACAGCCCGACGCTATTTCTTGCCGATAACTGGGGAAGATGGGCATGCCTGGTGAGCCGCTCCCCGAAGAGGGGGGTGGTTTGATTGTTCCCGCCTTGGAGACGAGCGTTGCCGCGCGGTTGGTCGACGTAGTCGCGCGGTTCACGGCCGGACAAACCGTCACAGAGATCCTCGACGGCATCTTCGATAACTTCCGCTCTCTCCTGCCCTATGACCGGATGGAGTTCGCCGCCATCGAAGAGGACGGTCATGCCCTTCGCACCGTTTGGGTCCGCACCACCTATCAGCAAATCTTGCTTCGAGCTGGATTCGTCTACCGTCGTCCCACTCGCTTCCCGAGCCTGGAGGGGGAAACCCCTCCATATATCGAGCTCAACCCAGCGTTCATTGCTTTCACCCGTCCCCCCGATCATCCGTGGCGACTCCTCCATGCCGAGGGCCTCCGGTCAGGTCTGAGCTGCCCGCTCTCGATACGCGGCGAAAAGGTTGGGTTCCTGTTCTTCTGTGCCCGTGAGGCGGACGCCTACGGGCCCGAACACCTCGGCCTCATCCATCAAGTGGCAGGCCTGGTGGCCGGAGCTTTGTACCACACCCGGCTCCGCGGTGAGCTTCAACATCGCAACCGGGAACTCGAGGATCTGACCCGATCACGGGCCGAGCTACTGGCGATGGTCAGCCATGAGCTGCGCACGCCGCTGGCGGGGGCAATGGGTCTGGCTGTGACGCTCCGAGATCAGCTCGGATCACTTGAATCGACGGAGGTTGAAGAGTTGGTCCGAATGGTGGCGGATCAGTGCGTCGAGGCGTCCGGCATAGTTGACGATCTCCTGGTGGTCGCTCGGTCGGAAGCCGGCAAGCTGGTAATGGCGGACGAAACGGTCGACCTCGGCGCCGAAGTGGACCGGGTGGCGAAACTGCTTGGCGTGGCGTTGACGATCCACGGAGCTGTCGGCCTGGCCCGCGGTGACTCCGCCCGGGTCCGCCAGATCGTCCGCAACCTCATCGTCAATGCCCAGCGATACGGAGGCGAGCGCATCGAGGCCTATCTCGGCGGCGAAGAAGGCCAGGCCGCGTTGGCGATTGTCGACAATGGGCACGGAATCCCCGTCGAGGCGCGTCACCGAATGTTTCAACCGTTCGAACGGGCAGGTCGGGTCGAGGGATCCACCGGCCTGGGTCTGTGGCTGTCCCGCCGCTTGGCCGAACGCATGGGCGGAAGCCTCGAGTATGAGCGAACCGACGATCTTTCTCGATTTACGCTTCGGCTGGCCGCCGTAGCCGATTGACCAGGGCGGGCCTCCAACCGCGAAAAAGCAGACCGGCCGGTTAAGGTCGGCCCGTGGCGGTGAGGCTCGACTGGCGGTTGGTTGCGGCGGGGATCGGGGCCGGTCTTCTGAGCGGTCTCCTCGGTGTGGGGGGGGGGATAATCATCGTCCCACTGCTCGTCGGGACCCTCCGATTCGATCAGCACTCGGCTCACGCCACTTCGCTGGCCGCCATTGTGTTGATCGCTCTCTCGGCGGGGGTGGCCTTTGCGGTGGCCGGAGACGTCGACTATCGCCTCGGTGGCGCCATCGGGTTGGCTGGCTTGGTCGGATCCACCGCCGGCGCGCAGCTCATGCATCGTCTGTCGCCG
>CAYUKI010000122.1:0-6928 GCA_964445235.1 uncultured Acidimicrobiia bacterium
GCGCCCTAGCACAGCGGCCCCTCCCCGGGTGGCCAGCTCCAGGGCTTGGCGGCCGCTGAGGAGCGGTTCACCCTCCGGGTTGAGGACGCGGGACAGCAACATCGCCTGGCGCGCCTCGGAGAGCAGGTGGCCTCCGTCGTTGGAGGCCGAACCGTCAACCCCGAGTCCGACCCGCACCCCTTCGGCCAGGTAGCGCTTGAGCGGGGCGATCCCGGAGGCGAGGCGCATGTTGGAAGTCGGGCAATGGGCGACTCCCGTCCGGCTCTCGGCGAGGCGGGTCACCTCGGCCGGAGAAACGTGCACGGCGTGGGCAAACCACACGTCGGGTCCCACCCAGCCCAGATCCTCGGCCAATTCCACCGGCCGACGGCCGAACCTCTCCTGGCAGAACCTCTCCTCGTCGGCCGTTTCGGCCAGGTGGGTGTGGAGGGTGACACCGAGGCGCCGGGCCATGGTCGCGGCTTCCCGCATGAGCTCGGGGGTCACCGAGAAGGGGGAGCAGGGAGCAATCACTACCCGGGTCATAGCCCCCGGGTTGGGATCGTGGTGCTGAGCAACCAACCGTTCGCAATCGGCGAGGATGCTTTCCTCCTCCTCAACCACCGAATCGGGCGGCAGCCCCCCCCGGCTTTGGCCGAGGCTCATCGATCCCCGCGAGGCGTGAAACCGCACACCCACTTGGCGGGCGGCCTCGATCTCGACGTCAAGCGTCGACCCGTTGGGGAAGAGATAGAGGTGATCGAAGGCTGTGGTGCAACCGGAGAGCGCCAACTCGGCCAGACCCACCTGGGTCGAGACGGCGATGTCGTCGGGGATCAAACGGGCCCAGATCGGGTAGAGGGCGGTCAACCAACCGAACAACCCGGCATCCTGAGCGGCCGGCACTGCCCTGGTGAGACTCTGGTAGAGATGGTGATGGGTGTTCACGAGGCCGGGCAGGACGACGTGGTCGGTCAGGTCGGCGACCTCGTCGGCGGTCTCGGGTAGGTCGGAGGTTGGACCCACCTGCTCGATCCATCCGTCCCGGGCGAACACCGCCCCGTCGGGGATTTCCTGGCGACGTTCGTCCATTGTTATGAGCAGTCGGGCGTGTCGGAGGAGCAGCGTGGCCATCGTCGGCGATCCCTTCTGTGCGGGTTTTTCGTGGGCGTTCCATTGATTATCCGCGCAGAAAGCGGCGGAGGTCGGCCGCGACCTCATCGGGGCGCTGGCGGACGGCACGGAGCGTGTAGCGACGGAGATCCACCCCAGCCGCCAGCAGATCGTTCTGGCGCCAGAGGTCGCTGTCGAGGGCGGTGGCCGAGGAGTGGGCGTCCAGGCCGTCCAACTCCGCGCCTTTGCGACCCAGGTTCGGCCAGCCGTAGTCGACGGTATAGATCGCTCCGCTGGCGCCGGTGACCCGCCATTGGCGCTGGGGCGCGGGCAACCTAGCCTTCCGGATGAGGATCCCGAACTCCACTTCGCCTCCGCTCCCGGCCGCAGGCCCGCTGAGGCGGCTGGACAAGATCCCCCGGAGGGCTTTCGTCCCTCGTACTCCCCTGCCGCCCTGCAGCGAGAGGAAGGAGGCCACTTTGTCCTCCGAGGTCAACTGCTTTCGAATCGCTGCTTCCATCGCCTTCTCAACCATCAGGCGGGGAAGGAAGGAGGCCGCATCGAGCAGCGTGCGCTCCACGCTTGTGGCGACGGTCCCCGATATCACCTCGGCGGGTATCGGTCGACGGGTTCGGTGCACCACGACTCCATAGGGGACTGGGCCGTGCGTGATGGGGACCGTAACCTCGACCGGTGCCCGACGGATGACCTCGAGCTCCCACAGCTTCAGTGCGGTCCGGTGAGAGGCGGCCGACCCGCTACCCGCCGCCAGGACCGCCGCGGTCACGAGATCACTCCAGTCCCCACTCAGGGGGCCAATGGAGTAGACGCCGGCTTGTGCGGATTTCCAGCGCCCACTGTTGATTCTGGCCCGGATGTGGTTGTCGCTACCGCCGACCTCCGCCACCTGCCCGCGAGTGAGAAGCCGCCTGGTGGCGACCTCTTCCGAGCGTCGATCGACCTCTTTCATTCGATGCGAGTGTCCGCGCCTCTGACTCAGAAGGGAAGCCCCTTGCTTCTGTGCGGTTTTTTCGTGGGTAACCCACGAAAAAACCGCTCAGAACTCTTCCAGCAGGGCTCGTTTGCGGGCCTCGGGGGCGAAGCTGGCTTCGATGGAGTTGCGGGCCACCGCCACCATCTGGTCATCGGTAAGCCCGAGAGCGCGTTGGGTCTGCACATAGTTCTCGCCGATGTAGCCGCCGAAGTAGGCGGGATCGTCGGAGTTGATGGTCACCTTCAAACCGGCTTCCAGCATCCTCGCCAGGTTGTGGTCTTCGAGCCGATCGAACACCCGGAGTTTGACGTTGGAGAGCGGGCAGACGGTGAGCGGGATCTGGTCGGCGACCAGCCTCCTCACCAGGCCGGGGTCTTCCATCGAACGCACCCCATGGTCGATTCTTCGCACCCCGAGGAGGTCGAGTGCCTCCCAGACGTAGGAAGGTGGTCCCTCCTCACCGGCATGGGCGACGGGGATCAGCCCCTCCGCCCGCGCCAGCCCGTACACACTGGCGAACTTGGAGGGCGGGTGGCCGACCTCGGACGAATCGAGGCCCACCCCGAGCAGGCGATCACGATACGGAAGCGCCGCCTTGAGGGTGTTTACCGCCGAAGCCTCCGACAGGTGACGTAGGAAACACAAGATCAGGCCGGAGCTGATGCCGAGCTGGCGTTCAGCTGTTGCCTGGGCGGCGGCCAGGCCTTCGATCACCGAGCCGATGGGAGTGCCGCGGGCGGTGTGAGTCTGGGGGTCGAAAGACATCTCGACGTGCCGCACTCCCTCCGGGGCCACTCTTCGAAAGTAGGCCATCGCCAGGTCGTGGAAGTCCTCCTCGCTTTGGAGCACCGTCGCCCCCTCGTAGTAGATGTCGAGAAACGACTGGAGGTTGGTGAAGGCGTAGGCGGCCCTGACCTCGTCGGCGGACCCAAAACGCATAGGCACCCGGTTGCGTCGAGCCAGCTCCAACAACAGCTCTGGTTCGAGGGTTCCCTCGATGTGGAGATGGAGTTCGGCTTTGGGAAGCGCGGCGAGGTCCATTGCCCCATTCTGGTCACGTGCCCGTCGGTCAGGTCGGGTCTGGCGGCATCATCGTTGGTGTAAGGCCGCCTCGGCCAGCAACAAGGCCCCGAGGGCACCGGCGCGATCGCCCAACTCCGCTCGGGTTATGAACCGGTCCTCGGTCTGTTCGGCCAAGTCCGGGTAGCCGGCCAGCTCGGCTCCGATTCGCCGGCGCAGGGTGGGAAGCAGATCGGGCAGCTCGGCGATCCCCCCCCCGATGACGATCCGTTCGGGCGCCAGCACGTAGATCACATTACGGAGCCCCGCTGCCAGATAGCGGGCCTCCAAGTCGACGGCCGCGGCGGTGAGTTCGCCGAGCTCCTCCCCTTTACGTCCGAACCGGTCCGCCAGGGCTGGTCCGCTCGCCAAGCCCTCCCAGCAATCGCCGTGAAACGGACAACTACCCGGGAAAGGGTCGTCGGGTTGGCGAGGTACCGAAACGTGACCCATCTCGGGATGGACCAGCCCGTGTAGGGGCCGGCCGTCGATGACCGCTCCTCCACCGATGCCGGTGCCAATGGTGAGATACACGAGCGACCTCGCGCCCCGGCCGGCCCCCCAGCGCCACTCCGCCAGGGCCGCCCCGTTCACGTCGGTGTCCCACCCGATCGGGATGCCGAGAGCCCGACCAAACGTCCCCGCCATGTCGGTGCCCGACCACCCCGGTTTGGGCGTGGTGGTGATGTAGCCGTACCGAGGCGAGTCCGGTCGAAGCTCGAGCGGGCCAAACGACGCCACCCCCAGGCTCTCCAGCGGTCCATGTCGCCAGAAGAAATCGAGGGCCCGCTCGATGGTGACGGCGGGATCCTCGGTGGGAAACCTCTCGACTGCGCTGACCTCATCGGGCCCGCTGCCGACAATGCACACAAACTTCGTCCCGCCTGCTTCGATACCGCCGAGCATGTTCGGACTCTAGGAAGGACCGGTTCGATGGTTGGGCGCCACTACGAGAAGTACGCCAGCTGGCCTGGCCGGATGGTCATAGTCGGGTTCGGCTCCATCGGCCAGGGCGTGCTACCGCTCATCCTCCGCCACCTCGACCTCGAACCGGGCCGCCTCACCATCGTCACGGCCGAGGAACGTGGGCGGGAAGAAGCCGAACGGTTTGGTGTTCGGTTTGTGCGCCGCCGGTTGACCGAAGCCAACCTCAGGCAGGTGCTGGGTCCGAAGCTGCATCGAGGGGATCTCATCATCAACCTGTCGGTGGATGTCTCGTCGGTGGCCCTGGTGGAACTGGCTCAACAGCTCGGCTGCCTCTACATCGACACTTGCATAGAGCCCTGGCCGGGCGGCTACACCGATACCAGCTTGCCGGCATCACAACGGTCCAACTACGGGCTCCGCCACCGGGCACTGGCGCTTCGGGACCGCTACCCGACCGGCCCGACCGCGGTATTCGCGCACGGCGCCAATCCGGGTCTCGTTTCCCACTTGCTCAAACAGTCACTCCTGAACATCGCCGGCCGAAGTGACGTGAAGACAACCGCGCCGACCGACCGCCAAGGTTGGGCCAAGTTGTCGCAGAGACTTTCCATCAAGGTGATCCATATCGCCGAAAGGGACACCCAGATTCCTAAGCTCGGGAAACGAGCAGGGGAGTTCGTCAATACCTGGTCGGTGGACGGATTCATTTCGGAGGGGAGCCAGCCGGCCGAGCTCGGTTGGGGAACTCACGAACGGCGTCTTCCACCCGACGGGCGCCGCCATGGCTACGGCTCGGAATGCGCCATATATATGGAGCGGCCGGGTTTGACCACCCGGGTGAGGACCTGGACCCCTCTCGAGGGCCCTTTCCATGGCTTCCTCATCACCCACAACGAGGCGATCTCCATCGCCGACCACCTGACGGTCAAAAGGGCGGACCGGGTCGTCTACCGGCCCACCGTTCATTACGCCTATCACCCCTGCGACGCGGCGGTGTCCTCGATGCACGAGCTGGCCGGCAAGAACTTCGTGACCCAACGTCGGAAGCGTCTCATCGTCGACGAGGTGGTCTCCGGCATCGATGAGCTGGGGGTCCTGGTCATGGGCCACGCCCAGGGGGCCTACTGGTACGGATCGCAGCTCTCCATCGACGAAGCTCGCCGGCTCGCCCCCTACAACAACGCCACCTCCCTCCAGGTGGTGGCGGCGGTGTTGTCTGGGATCGTTTGGGCGATCGAAAACCCTGAGGCCGGCATTGTGGAGGCAGACGACATGGACTTCCGTCGTAATCTCGAGATCTGCATGCCCTATTTGGGGCCGGTGGTCGGGAAATACACCGACTGGACCCCGCTAACCGGTCGGGAGACCTTGTTCCCCGAAGACCTCGATCGTTCCGACCCCTGGCAGTTCCAGAATTTCAGGGTGGCCTGACCGCCAGCCTGGCCTGACGGCAAGCCACACCGGTTTGCCGGTAGGTGGGCCCGCTATACTTCCTGGCCGTTCTTGATCCGGCGCTCCTGGCGTCGCGATCAGGGACGTCGAGGTTCACCGGCTCGTGGCCCGAGCCGAGAAGAACCGGCCACCGATCCTCGGCGGACCGGTTCGGCGCGTTGAAGCGCCCTACAAGTGATAGAGGCGGGGGCCCGGAGCCCTTCGCCAACAGGAGACGGATGCCCACTATCGAACAGCTCGTCCGCAAGGGCAGACAAGCCAAGACCAAGAAGACCAAGACCCCCGGTCTGGCGGGTTCTCCGCAGCGACGGGGCGTCTGCACACGGGTCTACACCGTCACCCCCAAGAAGCCCAACTCGGCGCTTCGCAAGGTGGCTCGCGTGCGCTTGTCGTCTCATATCGAGGTGACGGCTTACATCCCCGGAGAAGGCCACAACCTCCAGGAACACTCCATCGTCTTGGTTCGTGGTGGCCGGGTGAAGGATCTGCCCGGTGTTCGCTACAAGGTGATCCGGGGCACCCTCGACGCCGCCGGAGTCAAGGACCGCAAGCAGGCTCGCAGCCGCTACGGTGCCAAAAGGCCCTCCTAATGCGTCGCGCCCCCGCCCAGAAACGTCGCATCGACCCGGATCCGGTGTTTCGAAACGTCTTGGTTTCCCAGGTCATCAACAAGGTGCTCCTGGGCGGCAAGAAGGACACTGCCCGCAGCATCGTCTATGGAGCCCTCGAGCTGGTCGAACGCAAGGTCAGCCAGGACCCGGTGGTGATCCTCAAGCGAGCGGTCGACAACATCCGTCCCCACGTGGAGGTTCGGTCCCGGCGGGTAGGTGGGGCTTCTTATCAGGTTCCCGTGGAGGTTTCCCCGCGGCGCTCCGGCGCCCTGGCCATTCGCTGGCTGGTGACCATCGCCCGCAAGCGGAAGGAACCAGATATGACCCGGCGCTTGGCCGGCGAGATCCTTGACGCCGCCAACAACTCGGGAGCGGCGGTCAAAAAGCGGGAAGACATCCACAAGATGGCCGAGTCCAACAAGGCCTTCGCCCACTACCGCTGGTAGGCCACGGAGGACCGGGGCCGCGACCACAAGTTCATAGAGAGTCAACACCCTCGTTCCAATGGACCGAGGGGACACGAGCAGAGAGGCGTCGTTTCCACGGAAACGAAGTTACGAACGAGAGATGAGCAACGGAGACAAGTCCGCGCTGTCGCACCTGCGTCAGGTGCCGCTGAGCCGAACCCGCAACATCGGGATCATGGCTCATATCGACGCTGGCAAGACGACACTCACCGAGCGCATCCTCTACTACACCGGCAAGTCCTACAAGATGGGGGAAGTCCACGAAGGCGCCGCCGTCATGGACTGGATGGAGCAGGAACAAGAGCGCGGCATCACGATCACGTCGG
>CAYUKI010000123.1:0-2487 GCA_964445235.1 uncultured Acidimicrobiia bacterium
GTTTCTTCGGGGGTCTGCTGTTGGGGTTGGGGGGCGCGCTGTTCATCCAGCAGGCCGGGCTGTGGCCACTGGACCCGGCCCTAGTCTACGGTTTGCCGGGGGCGTTGGCCGTGTTGGGCGCCCTATGGGGCCGGCTTGCTCCGCTCGGAGGCCGGCGTTGATGGTTGCTGCGAACGGCTTTAGGGCGTTCCGCCCGCACCGGGTGTGGGCCGGGATTCTCATCCTGTTTTTGCTTTTCGTGGTCATGATGGGACCGGCACCCGCCGTCGCCCAGGAGCTCGAGGGGGGTTGCAGCGTCACCGCCAGTTCGGGAGTCGACGCCACGACCGTTCGAGATGCGATCCAGGACGATCCCTTCGAGATCGACCCGGCGGGACGGATCACCTGGGAGGCTACGTCGCAGGCGCCGATCAGGAACCACACCTGGGAGATCTGGATCGAGGTAGCCGGCCTCCAGGTAACGGTCGCCAGCGGTGGAGGCCCCAATGATGCCGGCCAGCAGACCCAGGAGGGCGAGGCAGACGTCGCGTTGGAGACCCGAGAGGCCGCTGAGGACCTGGGGCTGCCGATCGACCAGCTGCGGGGCCTGTTCCATGTTGGCGGGCAGATACATGGTGAAGGGGGTAGCTGTTCAGGCAACGGCTACGTGCTGGTCAGAGGTGGGCCGTTTGATGGCCTCGCAGGTTGGGTCGCGTTGGGTCTCGCCACGTTAGGTGGGATCTTGTTCGTCTGGTCCGGCATCAAGCGGCCCACGACCGGCTCCTGAGGCGTCCAGCTATACTTCGACCGAGAACTGAAGGACGTTTCACGAGAGGTGGGCGGCCTGCCCACCTCTCATTTTTCGACGTCCGACCAGGCTCGGTGAGCCCATAACGAGAACAGGAGATATGGAAGCGGGAGATGCCCTCTGGAAGCTAATCGGTCCGTATTTGGCGGCCGAGAAGCTGGAGCTCGACGACCTGGAGCTGGTCGGGCATGGACGCGGCCGAACTTTGCGAGTAGTCGTCGACGGCGCCGGCGGGGTGGATCTGGACCGCCTCGCGGAGGTCTCGCAGGGATTGTCTCGCCTCCTCGACGCCGATGCCGAACTCCTCGGTCCATACCAGCTCGAGGTGACGTCGCCGGGATTGGAACGCAAGCTCAGACGCTCCCATCATTTCGCCAAATCGATCGGGCGGGAGGTAGTTGCCAAGGTGCGCGGCGTGGAAGGGTCGGCGTCGGTGCAGGGGATCCTCGCCGACGTCGACGGTGAGGGTTTCACGCTGGACGGAGAGCTGGGACGGTTCCAAGTCAAGCTTGCAGACCTGGTGTCGGCGCGTACGGTCTTCCGTTGGGAAAAGGCCGCCAAGCCGGGGCATTAGCAAGGGGAACATGTGCGTATAGATGCAATGGTCATGGAGGCTCTCGAGTTGCTCGAGCGGGAACGTGGGGTGCCCGTCGAAGCGATCCTCGATGCCTTGGCGAATGCATTGGTCTCCGCCTACAAGCGCAGTCCCGGTGCCGCCGAAGAGGCCCGCGTTGTGATCGATGCCGACAGCGGCGACATCGTTGTCTATGCACAGGAGTTGGATGAGGACGGCAACGTGATTCGGGAGTGGGAAGACACCCCCGACGATTTCGGACGGATCGCTGCCCAGACTGCCAAGCAGGTGATCCAGCAACGGCTGCGGGACGCCAAGCGGGAACAGGTATACGACGTCTACGCCGGACGGGAAGGCGACCTGGTCACTGCCATCGTCCAGCAGGTCGACCAGCGTTACTGCATCCTCGATCTCGGCGACGCCGAAGCCATCATGCCCGGCTCGGAGCGGATCCCATACGAACGGCTCGAACGTGGGAACCGGGTCAAGGCTCTGATCATTGAGGTGCGTACGGAGACTAAGGGACCCCAGATCGTGGTCAGCAGAAGCCATCCGGACCTCGTGCGCCGGTTGCTCGAACTCGAGGTTCCCGAGTTGGTGGACGGCACCATCGAGATCGTGGGCATCGCCCGAGAACCCGGTCACCGCACCAAGATCGCGGTCGTGTCCCATGATCACAACGTCGATCCCAAGGGTGCCTGCGTGGGTGCCCGAGGTTCGCGGGTCCGCCAGGTGGTGAACGAACTACGAGGCGAGAAAGTGGATGTCGTCCAGTGGCGAGACGACACCGCGGCCTTCATAACCGAAGCTCTCGGGCCGGCCAAGGTGAAATCGGTGCGGATCGACGAGACGACCAAGATCGCCACAGTGGTGGTGAGCGAGCATCAACTCTCACTGGCCATTGGCAAGGAAGGCCAGAACGCCCGCTTGGCGGCCCGCCTGTCCGGTTACAAGATCGACATTCGCTCCGACCAAGAGGAAAGCCAAGTTCCGGTCGCCGCTGCGGCGGCACCGAAAGCCCCGACGGTCGAACCCGTTGAACCCGAACAGGTCGTCTCGGATCCGGCGATCGAACCCGTTGAACCCGACCAGGTCGTCAAAGCCCCGACGGTCGAACCCGTTGAAC
>CAYUKI010000123.1:2587-3287 GCA_964445235.1 uncultured Acidimicrobiia bacterium
CCGACCAGGCCGTCTCGGATCCGGTGGTCGAACCAGTTGAACCCGACCAGGCCGTCTCGGATCCGGTGGTCGAACCAGTTGAACCCGACCAGGCCGTTCCCGCCTCGGCGCCGGTCGGGGAGAACTAGTGGCAAAGGTCCGGGTGTATGAGCTCGCACGCGAGCTGTCGGTCGAATCGAAGGCGTTGCTCGAACGTGCCGCCGAACTGGGTCTTTCGGCAAAGACTGCTTCTTCGAGTCTCGACGACTCCGATGCCGAGTTGATTCGACTTTCTTATCAGGAAGAACGGGTGGAGCAAGCCGAGGCTGCCCCTGCGGCTGAACCCGAACCTCCTCCGGCACCGGCGGAGGTTCTGATCGTCAGCCTGCCCGCCCAACCGACCGTAGCCGAATTCGCCGAAGGCATCGGCTCGAGCCCGGGGGCGGTTGTCAAGGCTCTCATGGGCCGAGGAAAGCTGATCGGAGCCGGCCAGCCCATGCCGGTCGACCTAATCGACTCGATCGCCGAGGAGTTCTCGGTAATGGTCGAATTGGAAGAGCCGCCGCCGCCCCCTACGCCCCCCGCCCGGGCGAAGCCGATCTTCGAGGACGCCCCGGCCGATCTCACGCCTCGCCCGCCGGTGGTGACGGTGATGGGTCATGTCGACCACGGCAAGACCACCCTTCTCGACGCCATTCGCAAGACCAATGTCGTGGCGGGC
>CAYUKI010000123.1:3297-6724 GCA_964445235.1 uncultured Acidimicrobiia bacterium
CTCCCAGTGGAAGGGCAGCGACATCAGGGCGGAGCTCACCCCGTGGCGGGCGAGCATGGTGGCATCACTCAGCACATCGGCGCCTATCAGGTCGTGGCCGGTGGTCACCTAGTCACTTTCATCGATACCCCCGGCCATGAGGCCTTCACAGCCTTGCGAGCGAGGGGGGCCGACGTCACCGATATCGTCATACTGGTCGTCGCCGCCAACGACGGCGTCATGCCACAGACCGTCGAGGCCATCAGTCATGCCAAGGCCGCCGGGGTGAAGATCGTGGTAGCGGTCAACAAGATGGACCTACCGAGTGCCGATCCCTCCCGGGTGCGGGTCCAGCTCACCGAGCACGGTGTGATCGTCGAGGACCTGGGCGGCGACATCCCTTCGGTGGGGGTGTCGGCGACCAGCGGTCAGGGCATCGATCAGCTCCTCGAGATCGTCGACCTGGTCGCCCAACTGGGCGATTACAAGGCCAATCCGAAGCCGGCCGCCAGTGGGGTGATCATCGAGAGCCAGCTCGATTCGGGTCGAGGGCCTCTCGCCACCGCCATCGTGCAACGAGGTACGCTCAAGAACGGCGACGCTCTGGTGGCGGGAACTGCGGTCGGTCGGGTGCGCGCGATGATGGATCACACCGGAGAGCGGCTGGTAACCGCCGGACCGTCGACCCCGGTCCTGATCATGGGTTGGAACGAGGTTCCCGTCGCCGGCGATCGGTTCGAAGTCGTCAAGAGCGAGCGGGAGGCGCGGGATCTGGCGGAAGACCGCGAGCAAGCCGCTCGGGACGGGGAGGCCTTCATACCGACGGCTCGCCAACGTCTCCAGAATCTGCTTGAGCAGCTGCGCGGCGACGAGACCCAGCTCCGGGTGATCGTGAAGGCCGATGCCCACGGCTCACTCGAAGCGATTCGCGACTCGATCGCCAAGATAGGACGTGAGGACGCCCATATCGAGATCATGCACGGGGCGGTGGGTGGGATCAGTGAAAACGACGTCTCGCTGGCCGAGGTCACCGGCGCCATGGTGGTCGGATTCAATGTCCGACCCGACGCCAAGGCCCGCAAGGTTGCCGAACAGAAGGGCATCCAGATCCTCACCTACCAGATCATCTACGAGCTCCTCGAACAGCTCGAACAACTATTGGTCGACAAGCTGGCTCCCGACGAGGTCGAAAGCGTGCTGGGGTCGGCGGAGGTGCGCGCCACTTTCAAGGTACCCAGGGTCGGTGTGGTGGCGGGTTGTTACGTCACCGAAGGCGAGATGCAGCGGGGTGCCAAGGCGCGTCTGGTTCGCAACGGAGTCGTCATCCACGATGGGAAACTGGGTTCGTTGCGGAGATTCAAGGACGACGTGCGGTCGGTGGCGGCCGGGTTCGAATGCGGCATCGGTTTCGAGAACTACCAGGACGTCAAGGAAGGTGACACCATCGAGGCGTACACCATCCGAGAGGTCGCCCGGCAGTAGTCGGCGACCAGCGGCCGACCAGGCGACAGCTTTATGAGGGCGGCAGCGCTCCGTATCGAAGTCCGTCTGCCGGACCGGCATTCCCTCAAGGAGAAGCGCTCCGGGCTTCGCCCGATCATCGAGGGTCTGCGCCGGCTCGCCTCGCTATCCGTCGCCGAGGTCGATCATCATGACTCGTGGCAGCGGGCCAGCATCGGAGTGTCGGCAGTGGCGGCCGACTCGGCCCAACTCGAACGTCTGCTGGAATCAGTCAGACGTTTCGTGGATGATTTGGTCGAGGTTGAGGTCGTGGAAATGTCCGTTTCCTATTGGGAGGAATCGTGAGCAAGCCCTCCGGCCCTCGGATGCGCAAGGTCAACTCGATCCTCCACGAGGTGATCGCCGAAGAGGTAGAACGACTCAAGGATCCCCGACTCTCCTTCGTCACCATCACCGACGTGGTGACCGCGCCCGACTTGCGCAACGCGGTCGTGTACTTTTCGACGCTGCGGAGGGAGGCCGCCGACGAGGCAGCCGTCGCTCTGCAGGCGGCGGCCCGCCGACTGCAAGCGGTGATCGGTCGTGAGACCCGTATGAAGTTCGTTCCCAAGCTGGGTTTCCGCATCGACACGGGCATCACGACCGGCGAGCGGATCGACCAGATCATCCGGGACTTGGCGGCCGAACGTGAGTGGGCCGACGACCATGATGAAAGTGTGCAACGACATGATTGATGACGCCTCGTGGAGCGCAGCCACGGCTTCACTCGAATCTGCCGCGGAAATCGTGGTCACGTGTCACGTAGGACCGGACGGCGATGCCCTCGGTTCAATGCTGGGTTTCGCCCACGCCGCCATCAGTGCAGGCAAACGAATCTGGGCGGCCTTTGGACCTCCCACCAACCTCCCGCCCAACTATCGGTTTCTGCCCCTCCACTTGCTCGTCGAGCCGGACAAGGTCCCCGAGCGGCCCGAGCTCGTGATCAGCTTCGATGCCGGGTCCCTCGACCGCCTCGGTAGCCTCGCAGGTCAGGCCGCCCACGCCAAGGAACTGGTGGTTGTGGATCACCACATTTCCAACTCCGGCTTCGGCCATCACAACCTCATCGACCCGACCGCCGCTGCCTCGGCGCAGATCGCCTATGAACTCTTGGGGCGGTTGGGGTGGACCATCGACGAGGTGGTGGCCACCTGCTTGCTCACCGGCCTGGTGACTGACACCGGTCGATTCCAGTACTCCAACACTGCGCCGGCCGTTCTAGAGGTTGCCGCCCGGCTGATCGAGGCCGGCGCTCGTCCGGAGGTGGTTGGCCAGCACATGTACGAGGAGGCACCCTTCGGCTACCTGGGCGTGGAGGCGGCGGTACTTGGGCGGGCGGTACTGGAACCCGAACGGAAGTGGGTGTGGTCCGTGCTCCGCAACGAAGACCTGAAGGCCTCCGGCATCGGCCTCGAAGATGCCGACATGCTGATCGACGACCTCCGTATCGCTCGGGAGGCAGAGGTGGCAACGTTGGTCAAGGAGCATCACGACGGCGTTGTCAAGGTGTCGATGCGTTCGCGGGGCCAGGTGGACGTAGGCGCCATTGCCACCGCCCTGGGAGGAGGAGGGCACCACAACGCCGCCGGGTTCACTTTCATCGGTGGCGCAGAAGCTGCGATTGCCGCGGTTCGGGAGCGTCTCGGTTGATGCCGGCGCTTGAACCACGCGGCGAGTCACCGATCGCCGGGTTCGTGGCGGTCGACAAGCCGGTGGGAATCACCTCGCATGACGTCGTTGCCGAGGTCAGGCGAATCACCGGCATCAAGAAGGCCGGACATGCCGGCTCCCTCGATCCCCTGGCTACCGGCCTGGTGGTGGTGGGGCTCGGTCGGGCCACTCGCCTCCTCCGCTTCCTCACCGACTTGGAGAAGGAGTACTTGGCGGAGATTCAGTTCGGAATCGCCACCGACACCCTCGATGCCGACGGCGAGGAAACGGAACGCCG
>CAYUKI010000124.1:0-6676 GCA_964445235.1 uncultured Acidimicrobiia bacterium
GTTCACGCCGCCGGTGATGCCCGGGAAGATCAGCGAAGGCGGGCTGCCGCTGGGTGAGTTGCTCGAGTTGGCCCGGAAAGTGAGCGAGGCGATGAGGCCGGTGGCTGCCGAAGCTGTCGATCTGTTCGCCCGGTTCGTTCGAGACGCGGTCGAAGCCAAGGCCTCCTCTCCGGAAGAGACCGCCGACGGCTTGGTCCGGGCGTTCCGCGCCATGCTCCCCGCTGCCGGCCAACTCGTGTCGAGCCACTTCGCCACCCTGCTCCTGGCCGAGGCTCGCCGCCGCCTGGTGGCCGCCGATCCGAGCCGATGAGGATTCACACCTTCGAGGTGCCCGGGCCGTTGCCGCTGCTCGACCACGATCCCGAGATCGTCTGGATCTCCCCCGGCCACGCCCTGGCCGGCTTCGGCGTCGCCGCCCGGATCGAACCCGGCACCGGACCTGATCGGTTCAACCGCGCCGAGCAGGCCTTCACCGGGTGGCTGGGGGGCCAGCAGTTGGTGGATGACTTTCCGGGGGGGGGACCGATCGCCGTGGGCAGTTTCACCTTCGACGCCTCCTCGTCCGGCTCCACCCTGGTGGTCCCGAGGGTGACGTTGGGCAGGCGAGGAGACTGCTGGTGGGTGACCACCGTCGATGGGGCCGACCACCACCCGTTGCTGCATCCGGCCGGCACGTCGGATCGCCCCACCGACCGTCCCCGTTACGCCGGGTCGTCCATGCCCGACGTTCTGTGGTTGGACGCGGTGGCGTCGGCGCTCGCCGAGATCGAGGCTGGGCGGCTCGACAAGGTCGTGCTGGCCCGGGACTATGCGGTCTGGTCGAGGGTGCCGTTCGATCGCCGCCGGCTGCTCCGCCGGCTGTCCGAACGCTTTCCCGAGTGCTTCACCTTCCTGGTCGAGGGGCTGGTCGGGGCGAGCCCAGAGCTGCTGGTGCGAAAGCACGGAATGGCGATCGAGTCGGTGGTGCTGGCGGGTTCGAGCCGCCGATCGCCCGATCCGGCCGAGGACGAACAGCTCGGCAAAGCGTTGCTCGCCTCGGAGAAAGACCACCGCGAGCATGAACCGGCCGCCGACTCGGTGCGCCGGGTTCTAGCGGACACCTGCAGCCGGCTGGAGTCGAACCAAGAGCCGGAACTGGTGACCCTGGCCAATGTCATGCACCTCGCTACTCGCTTCAGCGGCAGGTTGGCGGGCCATTACTCGGCCCTGGAGCTGGTCAAACGGCTCCACCCGACCGCGGCGGTGGGCGGCCAGCCAACTCACACCGCCCTGGATCTCATCAAGGCGCTGGAGGGAATGGACCGAGGCCGTTACGCCGGGCCGGTGGGGTGGACCGATCGCCGCGGTGACGGCGAGTGGGCTATTGCGCTCCGCTGCGCCGAATTGTCGGGGGCGCGTGCACGCCTTTTCGCCGGGGCCGGACTGGTGGCGGGGTCGCTCCCCGAGGACGAACTGGAGGAGACGCGGGTCAAGCTACTGGCCATGCAAGAGGCCCTCGGGGGTTGACGGGCTCAGGAGGGCGGGATGGCCGCCCGCACAGCCGCCGCGATCCTGCGGTGAACCAGGACGTTGGCAGCTCGGTCACCCGGTACCTCGAGCAGATGCACGCCGCCCGCCTGCCGGGCGGCCTGGATGGCCGGGATCAAGTCGGCCGCTCGCCCGATCCGCTGATAACCGAGCCGATGGAAAGCGGCCAGCTGCTCGAACCCACGGCCGTGCGGCGTGGCGAACAAACGCTCGAAGCCGGGCTGGCGGGACTGGGCCAGAAAGGAGAAAATACCCCCCCCATCATTGTTCACCACCACGAACACGCAGTTGAGGCTGCCCTGGACGTTCACGAAGAAGCCGTTCTGGTCGTGAAGAAGCGAGAGGTCTCCACAGAGGGCCACGGCTTCCCCGGCGGCCAGAGCCACTCCGAGAGCGGTGGAGACGAACCCATCGATGCCGGAGGCCCCGCGATTCCCGATGACCGAGAGCCCATCCCTGGGCGCCATGAACCAGTCGAGGTCCCGGACCGGCATGCTCGACCCGATCACTAGAAGATCGGCGGTCGCAGCCACGTCTCGGGCCGTGCGTGGTTCGGTGGGCTCATCCATTCCGTCGAGAACCCCGTCGATGGCCGCCCGCGCCAAGCGCTCGGCTACCCGCCATTCCCCCCATGGTTCGCGTTGGTCGACGGCAGCGTTCAGCCGGCGGCCCAGGTCGCCGGGGTCGGCGGCGACGGCCAGGTCCATACTGCGATCGGGATCCGACCACGCAGCTCCCGGTTCGATGAGGACATGCTGGTCCGCACCGGCGAGGAAAGACGCGATGTGGGGGGACAGACCGGCCGTACCGACCCGGAGGATCAGGTCGGCGTGGTGGCGCCCCGCGAATTCGGGCAGGGCAAGGAGATGATGGGCGGTGGACACAGCCGCCTCCCCACCCCGAGCTCCCGACCACGGCTCGGCGATCACCGGCCAGCCGAGGCGCCCCGCCAGCGCCACCATCGGCTGGGAGTCGTAGCGCCCGGCGCCTAGTACGACCACGCCCCGCCCCGCGGTCTTGATCCGGGCCACCAGGCCGGTCACCACCGACTCGCTCGCCGCCACCATCCGCTGAGGCACGGCCACCCAGGGAAGGTTGTCGGGCCGCGCCACCGGCTCGGATCGGAAGGGTGCGGCCGCGCTGCGGCCGTCGCCGGACTCCGGAACCGTGGGTTCCCGAAACGCCGCGTTCAAATGCACCGGCCCAGCAGAGCCGCTCCAGCCCCGGGCCTCGGCCACCGCCCGCGAAACCGTGGAGCGCCAATAGCGCGCCGCCAACGGCAGGTCCTCAGCCACCCCCAGCTCGGCGAACCAACGGACCTGTCGAAAGATGTGGAGCTGATCGATGGTTTGGTTGGCGCCGGTGTTGCGTAGTTCGGGGGGTCGATCGGCGCTGATGGCGATGATGGGACTGGCTGAGTAGTCAGCCTCGACGATGGCCGGAAGGAGGTTGGCCACGGCCGTCCCCGAAGTGGTGAGGACCGCCGCCGGCATTCCGCTCTGCTTGCCGATGCCCAGTGCGAAAAAGCCGGCCGACCGCTCGTCGACTTCCATGTGCAACGAGACGAGCGGGTGGGCAGAGGCGGCCAAGACGAAGGCGGTAGACCGGGAGCCGGGAGCCGCCACCACATGTACCACCCCCCCCCGGGCCAGTTCATCGATGACCGTGTGGGCAAGGGCGGTCGCCGGGTTGGGAAACATCAGTGCATCGCCTCGTAAGCCGCCTCAAGACGCAACAGCATGGTTCGTTGCACCGCCGGAGTCGCAGCCCACCTCGCCATGAGATCCGGAGAGGGGATCACTCGCCGTGTCGTGATCGAACCCTGTTCGGGGAGTAGTGGTTCAGCGCCGACGTCGCCACCGAGTAGTAGCCCGGTTCCGAGCCCACAGGCACGGGCGAGCTCGGGGAGGGCAGCCGCCAGTGCCACCCCCTGGGCCAGCCCCACCGAGGTTTCGAGCGCCGACGACACCACCGCCGGGAGCCCGGTTCGCTCCACCAGCGACAACGACTCCTCGATGCCCCCGAGCGGTTGGGCCTTGATCACCACGAGGTCGGCGGCTTCCGAGATTCGCTCCGGTGGGGTGCCGCTCCTCACCAACTCGTCGGCCGCCAGCGGTACGTCGACATGCCGGCGCAGTTCTGTCATCTCCTCGAAGGACGCCACCGGTTGCTCGACGTATTCGAGTCCGAACTGGGAAAGGGTGGCGATGCGCTTGCGGGCCGTGCCGACGTCCCACCCGCCGTTGACGTCGATGCGAATGTGGCCCTCGGGCCCGAGCGCATCTCGGACCGCGCCAACCCGGTTCCAGTCGGCGCTCACATCGCTGCCCACCTTGACCTTGGCGGTCCTGCACCCGGACTCAGTCACCAAACGGGCAGCTGTCTCTGGATCGACCTCGGGAACCGTCACGTTCACCAGCACCGATTGTCGCCTGGGGGGGGGAAAGGGATGGGTGGCGGCCTCGACGGCCGCCTTCAACCACCGACTGGTGATGGGCGGCTGGTATTCGGCGAAAGGCGAGAACTCGCCCCACCCGGCTTCCCCTCGCAGCAGGACAGCATGGCGCTCGGTGACGCCGCGGAACCGGTGCCGGAGCGGGATCGTGACGACTCTGGTCTCGAGAATCCCCTTCATTGCTGGCCCCGGATGTATGCGATCAGGCCCTCTAGCTGCTCGTCGGTGAGAACACCTTCCATTGAAGGCATTCGTCCTTTCCCGTGCATCACGGTGACCCTGATGAACTCATCCGGCTGCAAGGCGGTGGGGCTTCCCTCCCCCAGACCGGGCCCCAAAACACCTTGCAGGGCGTCGCCGTGGCAACGCGAGCAGAGCTGGGCGTAGATCTCTTCACCCGAGGCATCGACGGCGGGGCGGTTGACACAAGCCACCAGCACCAACAGGAGCGCCAGGAATCGCAACACCGGACGATGGTAGGTCGAAACCGCTTACCTGTAGTCGAAGACCGCCTCGATCAGCTGGCCTTGGCGACCGTCGCAATCGGGCCGACTGCCAGGGGTAGAGACAGCTCGAATACCGTTTCGTGGGGCCGCCGGCGATAGACCAGATCGCCACCCATCATGCGGGCGAGCTGACGGGAGACCGATAAACCGAGACCGACCGACAAAGAGTTGGAACGACCGGCCGGGTCGCGCTGATAGGGCTGGAAGATCGCCTCCTCGGAGCCGGCCGAGACCCCCACCCCGTCGTCGACCACTCCGACCACAACCCTCTCGCTCCTACGAGAGAGTTCGATGTGCACCCGGGTTCCCCCGTACCGGACGGCGTTGGTGAGGAGATTGCGAATGATCTGGCGGAGGCGGAGACCATCGGCGTAGGCGAGCGGCGCCAACCCCTGCAGCTCAACACCGTGCATCTTCTTGGCCAGCAGCACGGAGGACACCTCGGCAGCAACGTCGAGGCGCGCCGGCTTGAACACCAGCGTGCCGATGTCTGCCCGGGCCGCCACCAGCAGGTCTTCGATGATATGGGAGAGCTCGGTGCTCTGTTCGACGATGAGCGTGAGGAAGTCGCCGAGGTCCTCATCGCTAAAATTACTGCGGTTGGAGCGGAGCTCCTCGGACAGGCCGATGATCGCAGTGAGGGGAGTGCGCAGCTCGTGGCTGACGGCTGCGACGAATTGATCCTTCGAGGCCACCAGCTCCTCCAAGCGCTCCTTGAGCCGGGTCACCTGGTTGAGAGAGTCCTCCAGCCGGCCGTTCTCGAGCGAAACGCTCACCTGGCTGGCGAGGGTCTCGACGAGCTTGAGGTCTTGGGGTTCAAAGGTTGCAACGTCGGAGAGCTTGTTCACGACCAGCAGGGCACCTAGGACTCCCCGGTTGCCCCGCAAGGGGGCGAGGATCGCCTCCTTGACGTTCACCGACGCCACCGAGGAAAGACCGGCGGCCCCCGAACCGTTGGCAATGGTGGCAATGCCCCGACCGAGGACGTCCACCCAGGGCGGCGAATCGGCGGGAAAATCCACCGGCTTCATCACCGTCCGTTCGGCGCCCGGGCCTACTCGGGTGCACAAGGGTTGACCGTCGAATCCGTCCGGAAGGATCACGAGGGCAGCCACCTCAGCTTCGAGCATGATTAGTGCCTGCTCGGCGGCCACTTGGAGGGCCGCTTCGATCTCGGGGGCGGCATGCAAGGCCTGGGTCGCTTGATGAATCGCCTCGAGGCGGGCCCTTTCCTGCCGCTCGGCGGTGTAGGCGCGGTAGGCCACGAAGACGATCAATGGCGGTACCAGCACCAGCCAGGTGGCAGCTGGGCGGAGGGAGATCACCAAGGCGGCCAATAATCCCAAACAGGTGTTCATGCTCGCCGCCACCGAACCGAAGCCGATGACCCGGAGGACCTCCGGTCGGGACACCCGCCCGCCCGTCAAGAGGATGGCGACGTTGATGAGCATGTTGGCGCTCAGCAGGGCGGCCAGGGTTGCGGCCAGGGCGGCCGCCCAGCCCACCGGACCGAATTCGTCGCTGCCCCTGAGGATGGCCCGGAAGATCAATGCGGCCATCCCTCCCTCCAAGGCGTACTTGGAGACGTTGAACAAGAGTTTGACCGGAACCTGGCGGCGGTTGTAGGCCAATACGACGAAGTTGCCGAGCGCCTGGCCGAGGATGAGATCGATCGGCGTCGCAAAAAACAAACCGAGGACGGTGATGACCTCGCTCATCGAAAAGGAGTGAGCGTCCTTCCGGAAACGAAGATGGACAACGGCCAACTCCCCAACGTAGAACAGCGGAGCCAGAGCCCACCAGTGAAGCCTCCAGCCTTGGGCAGAGACGACCTGACCTCCCCACCCGAGCGTGCCGACCCCGATCGCCAGAGTGGCGATGATGGCGTTGAGAAGCCAGATGGGCCTGAGGTTGCCCCGACGGCTGGTGAGTTGTCTCACTGTCTCCTTCGTTCACCCGGCGGGGACCTGGAGCCCTCCGCCTTCGTTCACCCGGCGGGGAACCGGAGCCCTCCGTCGTTGCGATTGGTATCGGCCGCCGGCGCCACGTCTTGACGGGTTAGAACACGGCGGCAAGCCCCGTTTTCACGGTTTGGCAAGGATCGGGCGGCGGCTTGGGGGGGCCGCCGGGTGCACTAGTGCTCTGCCTGGGAATAAGGGGGCTGGGCCTAGGGGGCGAACGGCTAAGG
>CAYUKI010000125.1:0-6654 GCA_964445235.1 uncultured Acidimicrobiia bacterium
GGGCGTCGTGGGCCGGCGAGACCCCACGATTATTTCCCAGACGGTGCACTAGACCCTCGCCTCGGTCTTGCGGAAGGGAAAACCAAACGCCTCCAGCAGGACCTTGGCATGTTCGTCGTTCCTGGCGGTGGTGCAGATCGTTATGTCCATGCCTCGCACCAGCGTGACCCTGTCGAAGTCGACCTCCGGGAATATCAACTGCTCGGCGACTCCGAAGCTGTAGTTCCCTCGCCCGTCGAACGACTTTGGGTTGAGCCCGCGGAAGTCCCGGATACGAGGAATGGCGATGGCCAGCAATCGGTCGAAGAACTCCCACATCCGAGCGCCCCGCAGCGTGACCGAGGTGCCTATGGGCATAGCTTCTCGCACCTTGAAGTTGGCGACCGACTTCCGGGCTCGGTTCACCTTGGGCTTCTGCCCGGCGATGCGGGTCAACTCGTCGACCGCCGACTCGATGTGTTTGCGGTCCGTGATGGCTTCGCCCACCCCCATGTTGACCACGATCTTGTCGAGGCGCGGCACCTCCATGGGGTTGGACAGCCCCAACTGTTGCTGGAGGGCGCGTGCCACCTCCTGGTTGTATCGATCCTTCAACCGAGGGTTCACAGGTCTCCCCCGCACTTCCGGCAGATACGGTGCTTGTCGCCCGAGTCGTCGAAACGGTGGCCGATCCGGGTTGGACCGCAATCGGGGCAGACGATCATCAAGTTGGATACGGCGATCGGGAGGTCTTTGTCGATGATTCCGCCCTGCATCGTCTGACCGCGGGGCTTGGTATGGCGCTTGGCGGTGTTGACGCCTTCCACGATGACCTTGTTGTCCTTGGGAAAAACGCGGGCGATACGTGACTCCTTGCCGGCGTCCTTGCCGGTGATCACCATCACTTTGTCGCCTTGGCGCAGGCGCATTACAACACCTCCGGGGCGAGCGATACGATCCGCATGAACTTCTTGTCGCGGAGCTCCCTGGCAACCGGACCGAAGATACGAGTCCCCCGCGGTTGGTTGTTCGCATCGATGAGCACGCAGGCGTTGTCGTCGAAGCGGATGTAGCTCCCATCGGGGCGGCGCCGTTCCTTGGTGGTGCGTACCACCACGGCCTTGACGACTTCTCCGCTCTTGACCGCGCCACCGGGAATGGCATCTTTGACCGAGCCGACGATGATGTCGCCAAGCGAGGCGTAGCGGCGGCTGGAACCCCCGAGGACGCGAATGCACAAAAGCTCCCGAGCCCCCGAGTTGTCGGCCACCTTGAGCCGGCTCTCCTGCTGGATCATCTGGCACGCTCGAGGATCTCGGCTACTCGCCACCGCTTCTGCTTGGAGATCGGACGGGTCTCGACGATCCGAACGGTGTCGCCGACCTTGGCATCGTTCGCCTCGTCGTGAGCGTGAAAACGGGTCGAACGACGCATCACTTTGCTGTAGCGGGGATGGGTAGCCGAGCTTGCCACCTGCACGGTCACCGTCTTGTTGCGGGCGTCAGACACCACTACACCCACCCTGGTCTTGCGCCGCCCGCGGGCCGGCGCCTCCATCTCGCCCATCATCGAACACCTTCCTGATTCCCCGGGAGTGCTCGCCAGGCCTCGATCTCCTGCTCCCGCATGACCGTGAGGACGCGGGCTATCTCTCGCTTCACCGTTTGCAGGCGGGCGGTGTTGTCCAACTGGTTGGTGGCGAGTTGGAACCGCAGATTGAACAGCTCCGCCTTCGTCTCGGACAGAAGGTGGGCCAGCTCGGTTGCCGTCAGCCCGCGGAGCTCGGTGGCGGTCATGATTCCTCCCGAGCAACGAAACGGGTACGGATGGGGAGCTTGTGGCTGGCCTTGCGCATGGCGTCGCGGGCCAGTTCCTCGGGCACCCCGCCGAGTTCGAACATCACTCGCCCAGGTTTCACCACTGCCACCCAAAACTCCGGGTTGCCTTTCCCCGATCCCATCCGGGTCTCGGCCGGTTTCTGGGTCACCGGCTTGTCGGGGAAGATCGTGATCCAAACCTTGCCGCCGCGCTTGACGGCGCGGGTGATGGCGATACGAGCCGCCTCGATCTGGCGCTGGGTGATCCAGGCAGCCTCGACGGCCTGCAACCCGTAGTCACCGAAGGTGACCCTGGTACCGCCTTTGGCGACACCCCGACGACGCCCGCGATGCACCTTGCGGTGCTCGGTTCTCTTGGGCATCAACATTCGGTCATACCTCGTCCTGAGTCTCGGTTGACGTCGCTTCGTTCAACGACGTCTGGTCGGGCACAGCCTCCGCCTCGGGTTGTGACACCCCTGGCTCGACCACTTCATCACGCGCCTCCAAGAACACGGCTTCGGCGTCTTGGGTGGTGATTCTTCGGCCGCCGCCGGCTTCGATGATCCGGCGACCACCTTCCTTCTTGCCGCCGCCGGCTTCTATCAGCCTCTTGCCGCCGCCGGCTTCGATGAAGCGAGGCATCTTATCAGCGCCGACTGCGTGCTCCGCCCGGGCCTTGGCCGGAGCTGTGCGGCTCAGCCGGGTGGTCCCGCCGGTGGCGAGGGCCGCTTCAGCGGCGATCTTGTCCCGCGTGGCGGAGGCCGACGCCACAACGTCGCCCTTGTACACCCAGACCTTCACCCCGATGCTTCCAACAGTGGTGCGAGCGGTGGCGATGCCGAAATCGATGTCGGCCCGCAGGGTGTGAAGGGGCACCCGGCCCTCCCGATACCATTCGCGACGACCCATGTCCGAGCCGCCCAACCGGCCCTTGCACTCGACCCGGACGCCCTCAGCTCCCGCCTTGAGGGCCGTGGCCACCGCCCGCTTCATCGCTCTTCGGAAAGCCACCCGGCCTTCCAGCTGATCGGCTATGCCTTGGGCGAGCAACTGAGCGTCGGTCTCGGGATCCTTGACCTCGATGATGTTCAGCTTTACGGGGCGACCGGCGAGCTGTTCCAGACCAGTGCGGAGCCTCTCCGCCTCGGCGCCCTTCCGGCCGATGACCACGCCAGGGCGGGCGGTGTACAACTCGACAACGATGCGATCACGGGTCCGCTCGATGTCGATGCGCGACACCGCACCTCGCTTCAGCTCTCCGTTCAGATAGTCGCGAATCTGCCAGTCAGCGTTGACCTGGGTTGTGTAGTCCTTGTCGGAGTACCAGCGGCTTTTCCAATCGTTCACGATGCCGATCCGGAAGGCATAGGGGTGTGTCTTCTGACCCATCAGTCTGTCTCCTCGTCTTGGTCGGAAACCACGATGGTGATGTGGCTGGTTCGTTTGCGGATGTGATTTGCTCGACCACGGGCGCGGGGACGGAACCGCTTCAAGGTGGGCCCCTCGTCGGCGAACGCCTCGGCAACCACCAACTCGTCGGCATCAAGGGAATGATTGTGCTCGGCGTTGGACACCGCCGACTCCAGCACCTTGCCGACCGGCTCGGCGGCGCGTTGGGGAGTCAGGTTCAGCATGACGCGGGCCTGATCGATGGGCAGGCCCCGGACGAGGTCGAGCACACGCCGGACCTTGTAGCGCGACTGACGAATGAACTTGGCTTGGGCACGGACCTTCATGCGCGCTTGGCCGCCTTTTCCCTACGTGTGCCGGGGTGGCCTCGGAAGGTGCGAGTGGGGGCAAACTCGCCGAGCTTGTGGCCGATCATCGACTCGGTCACGTAGACCGGGATGTGCTTGCGGCCGTCGTGGACGGCGATCGTGTGGCCGATCATCTCGGGTACGAGCGTCGACCGCCGACTCCAGGTACGGATGACTTTCTTGTCACTCCTCCTGTTGAGCTCATCGATCTTGTCCATGAGGTGATCATCCACGAACGGGCCTTTGGACAGGCTGCGAGGCATGGTTTATCTCTTCCCCTTCTTGGCCCGACGGCGCACGATGTATTTATCGGATGGCTTGCCCTTCTTGCGGGTGCGCCCTTCCGGCTGGCCCCAAGGGCTGACCGGGTGGCGGCCACCCGAGGACTTTCCCTCGCCGCCGCCGAGAGGATGGTCGATGGGGTTCATGGCCACCCCCCGGCTCTGCGGGCGAATTCCCTTCCAGCGATTTCGACCGGCCTTCCCGACCTTGATCAGCTCGGCCTCGACGTTGCCGACCGAACCAACCGTCGCCCGGCAGTCGAGCGGCACGGAGCGCATTTCGCCGGAGGGAAGGCGTAGCAGCGCCAGGTCGTTCTCTTTGGACATGAGCTGGCAGCCCATGCCCGCCGACCGGCCCAGCTTGGCGCCTCCGCCCGGTCGCATCTCGATGGCATGAACGACCGTACCGGCCGGGATGTTGCGGAGGGGCAAGGCGTTGCCGGGCCGGATCTCCGCACCCGACCCCGATTCCACTCGATCGCCTACCGAAAGGCCGGAGGGGGCCAGTATGTAGCGCTTCTCGCCGTCGGCATAGTGGAGGAGGGCGATGCGGGCGTTACGGTTGGGGTCGTATTCGATTCCGGCGACCTTGGCGGGGATGGCGTCTTTGGTCCGTCGAAAGTCGATCAGGCGGTAACGCTGCTTGTTGCCCCCCCCCCGGTGCCGCGAGGTGATGCGCCCATAAGAGTTACGACCACCGGTCGACTTCTTGGGGGCAAGGAGCGACTTCTCCGGCTCCGACTTCGTGATGTCGGCGAAGTCGGACACCGTCTGAAAGCGGCGTCCGGCCGAGGTGGGTTTGATCTTTCTAACAGCCATGTGCGTCTCTTCGTTCTGTGCTCATACGCCGAATATGTCGATCTGGTCGCCGGGAGCGAGCTGGACCAGCGCCCGTTTGGTATCGGCGCGCCGGCCTCGCACGTAACCGGTGCGCTTGGCCTTGCCCTTCCGATTGGTGGTGTTGACCGAGCTCACCTTCACCGAAAAGATCTCCTCGACCGCGTCTTTGATCTCGGTCTTGTGCGACCGGCGATCGACCGTGAACGTGTAGGTCCGGTGCTTCTCGATCAGGTCGTATGACTTCTCGGAAACGACCGGGCCAAGGATGATGTCCCGCGGATCCCTCATTTGGAATCGTCCTCCTTGACGAAGTCGCTCGCCGTCACCTCGAACGCCCCCGCCGAGACCGCACTCAGGGTGTCGGTGGTGAAGATCACAGCGTCGGACCAGAGCACGTCGTAGGTGGTCAGGTGGCCCGGATCGCAGATCAACACCTGGGGCAGGTTGCGAAACGCCCTCTCGGCGGCGATGTCCGTGCTTGCCAACACGACCACGGCCTTGCCATTGGCCGAAAGCGCCGTCAGCAGCGCGACCGCCTGCTTGGTCTTTCCTTCGCTCCACAGAATCGACTCCACGACTCGAATGGCATTCTCGGCGGCTCGGGCCGACAGGGCCGAGCGCAGGGCGAGCCTTTTCATCTTCTTGGGGGTGCGCTGCTCGAAGGAGCGGGGCCGGGGCCCGTGGGCGACCCCCCCGCCTCTCCATTGGGGAGCGCGGATCGAACCCTGCCGTGCGCGCCCGGTCCCTTTCTGCCGCCAGGGTTTGCGGCCTCCGCCGCGCACCTCGGCCCGGGTCTTGGTCGACGCCGAGCCCGAACGGGCGCCTGCCATTTGGGCGGTGACCACCTGATGCATGACAGCTACGTTCGGCTCGATCCCGAAGACGGCGGGCTCCAGCAGGATCTCGCCCTTGCGGCTCCCATCGGAGGCGTACAGCGGGGCCTTGTACTCAGCCATTCTTCTTCACCGCCTCGCGTACCAGAACCAGGGAACCGGTGGGTCCGGGCACCGCCCCGCCGAGCAGCAGGAGGTTGCGCTCGGCGTCCACGGCGACCACGACAAGGTTGAGAGTGGTGATCCGGTCTCCACCCATTCGACCGGCCATCGGCATTCCTTTGAAGACCCGCGCCGGCGTGGAGCAGGCGCCGATCGAACCGGGGGCGCGATGTTTCTTGTGAGTACCGTGGCTCGCCCCCTGCCCGGAGAAGCCGTGACGCTTCATCACTCCCTGGAAACCCTTGCCCTTGCTAACCCCACTGACATCGGCGTGGCCGCCGGCTGTGAAGACTTGGTCAACGGTTATGGCTTGCCCAACGCTGAACCCCGAGGAGTCGGGCACCCGCACCTCCACGAGGTGACGAGTCGGGGTTATGCCGGCGTTGGAGAAGTGGCCGGCCGCCGGTTTGGTGGCGAGACGTGCCGGCATCTCCCCGAAAGAGATCTGGACGGCCGAATATCCGTCCGAGTCGGGGGTCTTGACCTGGACGACGTGACAAGGCCCGGCCTTGATCACCGTCACGGGAATCGCCTGCGCCTTGTCATCGAAGATCTGGGTCATGCCCAGCTTCTCGCCGAGGATGGCGTGCAAAATCACAGCTTGATCTCCACTTCCACGCCGGCGGGCAGGTCCAGGCGCATGAGCGAATCCACCGTCTTCGGGGTGGGGTCGATGATGTCGATCAGCCGTTTGTGAATGCGTATCTCAAAGTGCTCCCGGGAGTCTTTGTCGACGTGAGGAGAGCGAATGACGCAATAGCGGTGGATCTCGGTGGGCAGCGGAACAGGCCCACGGATCTTGGCCTGGGTGCGTACCACCGTCTCGGCGATCTTGCGCGCCGATTCGTCGACCACCTGGTGGTCGTACGCCTTCAGCCGGATTCGTATCTTCTGCTCTGACATTGTCTCTCGTTCTGTTCGGTTGTGTCCCGGCGGGGGCCCGGAGCCCTACTTCAAGATCTTGGTCACCCGACCTGCACCC
>CAYUKI010000126.1:0-4219 GCA_964445235.1 uncultured Acidimicrobiia bacterium
CGAGGAGGAGGACGCCGCCAGGGGCGTCGTGGGCCGGCGAGACCCCACGATTATTGACCAGACGGTGCACTAGCGGCGGTACAGCCTCTCGACGAAGATGATGACGGAATGAGGCAGCCACCCCGACTGATGCCGGCGCTGGTGACGCCTTTCGACCGGGCAGGCGAGCTCGAGCTGGCCCATCACCGCCACAACCTGGGTTGGCTTCACGACCTCGGCCTCGGCGGGTTCCTATTGGGGGGTTCGACGGGCGAGGGACCGCTCTTGGAAACCGGTGAGCGGACGGCGCTGGTGCGGGCGGCCCGCGCCCATCTTGGCCGCCGGCCCTTTCTGCTGGTCGGAGTGGTGGCCGAGTCGGTTCGACAGGCTCTCGGTCAGATCGAGGAGGCCGAGGGCGCCGACGGTGTCCTGGTCCTAACTCCGACGACCCTTGCCCGCAGCTCCTTGCCGGCGCAGCGGCGGTTCTTTACGGCGGTGGCAGAGGCCTCTCCGCTGCCGGTACTGCTCTACTCGGTCCCCCGCAACACCGGTTACCCATTGGACGAGGAGCTGGCCGTCGAGTTGTCCGCCCATCCCAACATCGTCGGAATGAAGGACTCCGGTGGGGACGCCGTCCGCATTCAGCGAATCGTTGCGGCGGCCGGCACCGAGTTCTCGGTGTTCAACGGCTCCACCGCCTCGGTGATGCTGGCCATGGCCGGCGGCGCGTACGGAGCTATAACTGCCTCCACCAACTACCTACCTTCTCGTATGAGCGAGCTTTTGGCTCTTGCCAAGCGCCGCTCCCCCGCCGCCAACGACCTCCAGACAAAGCTGACCGGGATCGCCGCCCACGTCGAATCACACGGGATCGGCGGGGTCAAGGCAGCCGCCGGCCACATCGGCCTCCGCCCTGGCATCCCGCGGCTGCCGTTGACCGAGGTGAGCGTGCAGACCATTGAACGATCGGTCTTGGCCGCCCTTCGCAAAGCGACCTGAGGGCTCGGCGTCCCAGACAGAGCACTAGATCCAAGCGTCCTCTGAAACCCAGTTCTAGATAACCACCTGGCCGGCGATTTTCCCGTGCCGGATGGTCAGCACCGTTTCTCCGAATCCTCCGGCCGGCTTCCATCGAATCGTCACCGCCCCGTCGGTCCCCCGAAACGACACGTCATCGAACGGCCGCGGCAACGAACGCAACAGGTCCTCCACTCCTCGCCGCCCGGTCATCACCTTGCCGCGGTTGTTGAGGACGACCTCGGGTGCGTAGAGATGAACGATGGTTCCGAAGTCGGCGTCCACGAGCAAGCGCAGCCAGGTCCGCGCCACCTCGGTGGGGTGTCCCTCCAGATGGAACGGCTCCTGTGGGTGCGAGCCACTGGACGGAACGTGACCCTTCTCGTCGGGATGATGAGCGCCGGCGAGGTCGCCGAACCGATGTTGACGGGGGGACGATCGCCCGCCGACGCGAGGTCTCACGTCGCAGGCCCACTGCACATCATCCTGTCGGCGGACATCGAAATGCACCCTGGCTCCCGGCCTGCGGGTGCGGGGGTCCATGTCGGACCCGAGCACCGGATACTGCGTCGCCCTCCTGGCGACCAGACCTTGGTTGGTGGTCTCATCGAACCATCTCACAACCCCGTAGGGCATGACCACCTCCTGTACCGATTCCATGTTCTCGCAGCACTGTGTCAACGGCTAGAGCCGTTCGACCCCCGGACCGCCAAAACCAGCTACCAGGTCGGGCCACCCGACCCTGGTGCAGCCGTTCCGATCGTGAGAGACTGACGCTGAGATGGGGGGCCAGATTCGCCTGGCGCTGGTCGGTGACACGATGCTTGGCCGCGGGGTGGCAGCGGCGCTCGACCGGCTCCCACCAGACCAGCTTGTAGATGAGGTGGTGGCGGCCGAGATTCGGAGCGCCGATCTGGCGATCCTAAACCTCGAGTGCTGTCTCAGCACGCGTGGCAGCAGGTGGCCGGATCCAGCCAAACCGTTCTTCTTCCGCGGCCCGCCCTCGGCGATCGGTCTGCTCACCTACCTCGGGGTGAACGCGGTCACTCTCGCCAACAACCACGCCCTCGACTATGGAATTGAAGCGCTCACCGACACCCTCGCCCTGCTCGATCAGGCCGGGATCCGACACGTCGGGGCGGGCCCCGATAGAGATGCTGCGCGGCGCCCTTGTGTCTTGGAGGCGACGGGTCTCCGGGTCGGATTGGTGGCATTCACCGACCACCCTCGGGAGTACGCGGCCTCAGAACGCCAACCCGGGGTGGCCTACGCCGACCTCGCTCGTGGAATTCCCACCTGGGTGCTTGAGGCCGTGGCAACCACTGCCGCCGACGCCGTCGTCGTAACACCACACTGGGGTCCGAACATGTCCGACCGGCCGGTCGAGCGGGTGCGCCGGGCCGCCGCCGAACTCGAGGCCGCCGGCGCGACGCTCGTAGCCGGCCATTCCGCCCACGTGTTCCAGCCTGTCTCCGGGCGGGTCCTGTTCGACCTCGGTGATTTCATCGACGACTACGCCCGGGACGACCGGTTGCGCAACGACCTGGGGCTGCTCTGGGTGGTGGACCTGGAACCGACTGGGCCCCGGCGACTGCGGGCCCTGCCCCTCAAGCTCGACTACTGCCACACTGGGCTGGCGGTGGGAGCCGATCGGGTCTGGGTCGAGGAGAGGTTTACCGAGCTCTGCTCCGAGTTCGGTACGCGGGTGGAACGGAGCGATGGATGGCTGGTCGTCGGCTGGGAGGGCGGGGACCCGGTGCCCTCAGCCAATAACCGGGCGGGGGACCCGGTGCCCTCCGCCAATAACCGGGCGGGGGACCCGGTGCCCTCAGCCAATAGGCCCTAGGCGAACCACGGCTGGTGCGCCAAACTGGGCCGATGCCGCGGTTCCGTGATCGGCGTCATGCCGGGCGTCTGCTGGCCGATCGATTGGCTCCGCTCCGCGGCCAGATCGACCTGGTGCTGGGCCTGCCGCGGGGTGGGGTTCCGGTAGCCACCGAAGTCGCCGACCGGCTGGGTTGTCCCCTCGACGTGATCTTGGTGCGAAAGCTCGGTGTCCCATACCAACCCGAACTGGCGATGGGTGCGATCGGAGAGGGAGGCATCCGCATCATCAACGACCATGTGGTCCGGTTGTGTGGGGTAACCCCAGCGGAGATCGCCAGGGTCGAGGAGGTCGAGCGAAGCACTCTCGAGGAGAGGGCTCGGCGGTACCGGCGCGGTCCTCGTCGCGAACTGCACGGCAAGCGCGTGATCGTCATAGACGACGGCATCGCCACCGGCGCCACGCTGAAGGCCGCCTGCGAGGTGGCGAGAGGGGAAGGAGCAGCAAGAATCATCGCTGCGGCGCCGGTCGCCACTCCCGATGTCATGACCAAGCTGGGGGCCGCCGCCGACGAGGTGATCTGTCTGGCGACTCCGCCCGACTTCGCCGCCATCGGCCAGTTCTACGACGACTTCTCCCAGACGAGCGATTCCGAAGTGATCGAGCTGTTGGATCGCTATCGCCAGCCGGCACCAGCCAACACCGCATCGGAGGTGCTCATCCCGGCCGGTGGCCGCCGCCTTCCCGGCCGATTGATCGTCCCGCCCGAGGCCACCACCATTGTGGTGTTCGCTCACGGCAGCGGCAGCAGCCGCCACAGCCCTCGCAACCTTTACGTCGCCGAGACCCTACGGGCGGCCGGCCTGGGAACCTTGTTGTTCGACCTGCTCGACGAGACGGAGGCCATCGACCGTACCAACGTCTTCGACATCCCCCTGCTGGCCGGTCGCCTCACCGACTCCGTCCGGTGGCTGATCGGCCAACCGGTGACGAAGAACTTGTCGATCGCCTATTTCGGAGCCAGCACCGGGGCCGCCGCCGCTCTCTGGTCTGCGGCCGAACAGAAGGTGGCAGCGGTGGTATCGAGGGGGGGGAGGCCCGACCTCGCCGCGGCTCGACTGCAGGACGTCACCGCTCCCTCGCTACTTATCGTGGGAGGCGAGGATCACTTGGTCTGGGAACTCAACCGAACCGCGCTCAAATCGCTCCCTTCCGGAAGCCGGCTGGAAGTGGTTCCCGGAGCGGGGCACCTTTTTGAGGAGCCGGGTGCCCTCGAGAAGGTGGCGGAGCTGGCGGTCGATTGGTTCACGAGCCATTCCGGCCGCCCGCCGAATACCCACCAAATCCGTGGGTAGGGACGCGCACGATCATCCACCCATCGGGTCTGTGCATCTCCAC
>CAYUKI010000126.1:4319-6641 GCA_964445235.1 uncultured Acidimicrobiia bacterium
CTGGTCGAAGACGTAGTGGTGGTCGAAGACGTAGTGGTGGTCGAAGACGTAGTGGGGGGAGCGGTAGTGGTGGTCGAGGCGGTGGCCACCGTGGTTGTCGTTGTCGGGACGCTGGTGGTCGTAGTCGTTGGGGGGGAGGTCAGTGCAAAGGGAGCGCTCGCACGTTCGACGTTGGGATTGTCACAGGGCGTTCCGCCCCCGTTGGCGTTGCACGCCCACACCGTGTACGAACCGGCGGCCACGAACGGAACGGTGAAGGACCCGGTGAGGCCACCGCCGGGATCCACTGTGCAACCACCCACCTGGCTGGCAGAGTCAGTGGGGATCGAACCGGTGTTGAAGTGCAGATCGCAGTACAGGCCTGGTGTGTACCCGGTACCGGAAACGGATATGAAGCTGCCCCCTTCGGCATTGTCGGGCGCCAGGGTCAGGTCGGCGGCCACGACTGGCACGACCATCAAAACGATGAAGGTAAGAGTCACCGCCAAAGCGGCACCACGGCGCATATTGAGTCCCCCGACGCCTGGACGAAGGCTGCTGGCCCCCACCGGGCGTCACCAGAGCAAGCTAACGGCAACCGGCCGGCCGTCAACGGCCACATCAAGAGGGCCCTTTCGGCCGGCAGCCGGCAGCGCCGGTAACTAGCTTCCCCCCCCAACAGTCAAAAGGGTCCACGGGGTCGAAAGCCCCCTTGCCAATGGGAGGTAAACCGTGACGACTAGGACATCGTCAGGACTCGACGGGCTCTTCAGGTTGAGCGAGCGTGGCACCACCACCGGAACCGAGGTGCGGGCCGGAGTCACCACCTTCATGGTGATGGCGTACATCATCTTCGTGAACCCGAGCATCCTGTCCGTGGCCGGATACGACGCTGGCGCGGTGGCGGCGGGAACCGCCCTGGTGGCGGGTGTTCTAACCATCGCCATGGGCGTCGTATCGAACTACCCCCTGGCGATGGCTGCCGGTTTGGGCATCAACGGGGCGGTGGCGTTCGGCCTGGTGCTCGGACAGGGCCTCAGCCTCGAAGGAGCGATGGGGGTCATCGTCCTCGAGGGCCTGGTGGTTCTGCTGTTGGTGCTGGTGGGATTCCGGGAAGCGGTCATGAACGCCGTTCCGCTCGGTCTGAAGAGGGCAATCGGGGTCGGCATCGGCCTTTTCATCCTTTTCATCGGGTTCGCCAACGGCGGTCTGATCAGACAACCCGTCGGCGACGGTCCGGTACCGGTCGAGTTCATCTTCCCCAACACCGCGTCGGCCGGGATCACCCTCATCGGCCTGTTGATCACCATCGTGCTCTACGTACGAAAGGTGCCGGGGGCGCTGATCATCAGCATCCTCGCCACCACCTTGGTGGCACTGCTCCTCGGCGTGCAGGAGCTGCCCGACACCTTCACCGCCACTCCGAGCTTTTCGACCCTCGGCCAGTTCGACCTCGGCAACGTGTTCTCGACCCTCGGCTTCCTGTCGGCTTTGCTCACGATCTTCAGCTTCATGCTCACCGACTTCTTCGACACGATGGGAACCGCCACCGCCATTGCCGAGCAGTCCGGTCTGGCCGACGCCGATGGCTCCATTCCCGGCATCGGCCGGGTACTGCTGGTCGACTCGGTTGGTGCGGTGGCCGGAGGTGCCGCCGGGGTCAGCTCCAACACCAGCTATATCGAAAGCGCCGCTGGGGTCGCCGAGGGTGGTCGCACGGGATTGACCTCGGTGGTCACCGGGGTCTTGTTCCTTTTGGCCATCTTCCTCAGCCCTCTGGCAGGCATCATCCCTCCGACGGCTACCGCCCCGGTGCTGATCATGATCGGATTCCTGATGTGCACCCTCATCAAGGACATCGACTTCGGGGACGTGGAGGAGGGGTTCCCGGCGCTGCTGACCCTCATACTCATGCCGCTCACGTTCAGCATCACCGTCGGCATTGGCGCCGGCTTCGTGAACTGGGTGTTGATCAAGTTGGTGCGAGGCAAGGCCAACGAGGTCAAACCGCTCATGTGGGTCGTAGCGGCCGGTTTCCTGATCTACTTTGCCCAGAATCTGATTGGCGAGACAATCTCGGCTTAGCCAATCGAGGGTTCGCCGTGTGGCTAATTTGAGCGCCCGCATGCGGACGCTTGAAGGGTGACCTCCCGCCGAGCCTATGACTTCGTGATCGTTGGGGGGGGATCGGCTGGGAGTGTGCTGGCCAACCGGCTCACCGCCGACCCCCGCGTCTCCGTCCTCGTCCTGGAGGCAGGTCGACCCGACTACAAGTGGGACCTCCTGATCCACATGCCGGCGGCGCTGGCGTTCCCGATCGGCAGTCGCTTCTACGACTGGCGT
>CAYUKI010000127.1:0-6637 GCA_964445235.1 uncultured Acidimicrobiia bacterium
TTAGGCCCGAACCCGGACCTGGAAAACCCGTTCTGGCGCGCCAACTACGACCTATTGGTCGGGTTTGGCGCGCCAAAAGCCCGGAGCGAGGTTCGCTGGAGGCCGGCGCCGTCGAAATTGGCCGGGTCCAGCCACCCCTCGAAGGTGTCGCAGAGCGCCGGCCAGTCGCGGTCGATGATCGAATACCAGGCGGTGTCTCGGTTGCGTCCCTTGTAGATCATGGCCTGGCGGTGCACGCCCTCGAAGGTGAACCCGAGTCGCTCGGCGGCCAGTCGCGACGCTTCGTTCAACGCATCGCATTTCCACTCGTAGCGCCGGTAACCGGCAGCAAAGGCCGTCCGCATCATCAGGTACATGGCCTCGGTGGCCCCCGTCGTTCGCTGGAGGGATGGGGAGAAGGCGATGTGTCCGACCTCGATGCTCCCCGCCGGTGGGTTGACGCGCAGGTAACTCGCCACTCCCGTCGCCCGACCCGTCGACTCATCGACGATGGCGAAGAACATCGGGTCGGGGGAGCCTTGCACTGAACTCACCCACTCCCGATACGCCTCCTCATCCTCGAACGGCCCGTAAGTCATATATGTCCACAGGGCGCCATCGGGATCCTCGGAGAAGGCAGCGTGAAGGTGTGCGGCGTGGCGGTCGGTCTCGAGAGGTTCAAGCCGAACGCAACGCCCGTGTATCGGGGAGCGTGCGGGGGGGGGTGGGGGGATGAACCCGCCGACCGGATCTCCGATCGGCTGGCCGAGGTCGTTGAGCTGCGTCACCGTCCCGCTCAAACCCTTTCTTCCCGGTTGTAGGGCAGACCCAGGGCGGCTGGCGCCCCCACGCGTTTGCGGAACGCCTCGAGGTAGGTAACCAGGGCCAGCACGACCACGGTGAGGATGTAGGGGGTCATGTTGAGGAGGTTGGCGGAGATGGTCGTGCCTTCCGCTTGCAGGCGGAACTGAATGGCGTTGACCCCGCCGAAGAGGAGTGCTCCGATCACCGCCCGCGCCGGGTTCCAGGTGGCGAAGATCACGAGTGCGATGGCGATCCACCCGCGCCCGCCGGTGAGGTTCTCGGTCCAGCCGGGGGTATAAGCGAGGGAGAGGTGGGCACCGCCCAGCCCGGCCAGGCCTCCTCCCACCGTCGTATAGAGGTAACGCAGTTTGAATACGTTGACCCCGAGGGCGTCCGTGGTCTGCGGGCTTTCTCCTACCGCCCGTAGGTGAAGCCCGGGACGGGTCTTGAAGAGGAACCACCAGGCCAGAGGCACGAGCACGTACATGGAGTAGACCAGGAGGTCCTTGTTGAAGAAGGCCTCTCCCACCACCGGCAGGGACGACGCCCCAGGCACCGCCAGCTCGACGAAGCGAGGCCCGGTCAGCCCGACCAGTGGCCCCCCCCCCGGACCGATCTTCTGCCCGAGGAAGGACGCCAGACCGGTGCCGCCGATCGTGAGCGCCAGCCCCGTTACCACCTGGTCGGTCCGCAGAGTGATGGAGGCGACGGCGTGGACGAATGCCATGGCGGCGCCCACCCCAAACGCGGCTGCCACGCCCACGTAGGCGTTGTCGGTGTGGTAGGCAGCGGCGAATCCGCACACCGCCCCCATGATCATCATTCCCTCCAACCCCAGGTTGAGGACCCCGGCGCGCTCGGTGAAGATCTCCCCAACGGTCGCAAAGATCAACGACGTTCCGGCGAAGGTGGCGATCGAGAGGATGGATTCGACCAGGTCCAACCTCAGGCCTCCTGCTCGGCCACCCGGGTGCGAACCCGGAGGACCCGGTAACGGCTGAAGATGTCCCCACCCAGCACGAAGATGAGGATTGCCCCTTGAAGCACTTGGGCGATCGACGCCGGCAGGCCCAATGTGATCTGAATTTGGTCGCCCCCGACGAAAAGGGCGGCGAGAAGGATCGCCACCCCCACCACCCGCAGCGGATGAAGCTTGGCGAGCCAGGCGATGATGATCCCGCTGAAGCCGTTGCCGACCGCCAGCCCCTGGAGGAGCCGGTGAGAAACCCCGGCGACCTCGGAGAAGCCGCCCAGGCCGGCCAACCCGGCGGAGAAGACCATCACGAGGACGATGTTTCGAAACACGCTGATCCCGGCGAAGCGGGCGGCCCGTTCATTCTCGCCGATGAGGGCGATCTCGTAACCCCAGCGGGTCTTGGTCAACACGAGCCACATCAGAAGACCGGCCAGCACTCCCAGCACGATCCCAAGGTGTAGCCGGCCGGTGAACCTTGGCAGCCAGGCGAACCGTCCGAACTCTGCACTTCCCGGGAAACCGAAACCTTGCGGATCTTTCCACGGATCGGTGAAGAAGTATTGGTACGTGAGGATGGCGATGTAGTTGAACATGAGGGTGGTGATTATTTCGTTGACCCCCATTGCCGACTTGAGGATGGCCGGGATGATTCCCCACACCGCCCCGGCGATGATCCCCGCCAGTCCCATCAGGGGTAGGTAGACCCAGGGGGTCTGAGGGAGGCCGGGAAGGGCGGTCGGGCCGAACAAGGCAACTCCCGCGGCGCCAATCCCGCCCATGACGAGCTGACCCTCGGCTCCGATGTTCCAGAACAACATCCGGAAGGCGATCGACACGCTCAGTCCGGTCAGGATCAGCGGGGTAGCGCGCACCAGGGTTTCGGTGATCGCCACGCGGCTGCCTAATGCTCCCTTCACGATCGAGGTGTAGGCCGTGAGCGGGTTGACTCCCACGAGTGCCAACAGCAATCCGCCTGCCGCGAGGGCCAACAACAGCGAGAGGATCGGCACTCCCCACACCACCCGGCGCGACGTCTCGAGCCGCTTCTCGAGCTTGAACATCAGAGATTCGCCTCCCCGGCCATAGGCACTCCTAGCTCTTCGACTCCCCGGCCATGAGCATCCCCAGCTCTTCGACGCTGGTATTGGCGGGTTCGACTATCCCCATCACCTTCCCGCCGTGGAGGACGGCGATGCGATCGGCCATGCCGAGCAATTCGTCCAGGTCCTCGGAGATGAGAAGCACTGCAGTACCGCGGCCGCGTTCTTCGAATAGCCGCTGGTGGACCGATTCGACCGCTCCGACGTCGAGCCCACGGGTGGGGTAGGAGGCCACCAGCACCGCACCCGACTCGAAGTTGCGGGCGGCAGTGATCTCCCTACCCAGGATTGCCTTCTGCTGGTTGCCACCCGACAGGTTGCGGGCGGGCGTTTCCGGCCCCGGGGTCATTACGTTGAAAGAGTCGATGACCACCTTGGCGGCAGAGGTCATGGCCCGACGATTGAGGAACGGTCCGAACGCGAGTGGCGGTCGCCGGTACGACTTCATGGCCAGGTTGTCGGCGACCGGCAGATTGCCGGCCAGCCCCACCCCAAGCCGGTCGCCGGGCACGTGAACGACTCCGGCCTCGATGAATTGGCGAGGGTTCATGCCCGTGCAATCGACCCCTCTCACCTCGATGATTCCACCGACGGTTTTGCGCAATCCGGTGACGGCCTCGGCCAACTCCCGCTGGCCGTTGCCAGCCACCCCAGCGATCCCGAGGATCTCGCCGCGTCGCACGGACAGGCTGATGCCGTTGATGGCGGGACGTCCGCGGTCGTTGGCGGCGTGGAGGTCGGTGATGGCGAGTACCGGCTCAGCTGGGATTCGCTCGCCCTTGTCGAGGGCGCTGGCCAGGTCGTGACCGACCATCAGCCGGGCCAGCTGCTGCTTGGTGGTGGCTGCCACTTCGAGGGTGGCGACGTTCCGCCCTTGGTGGAGGACGGTGACTCGGTCGGCGAAGGCCATCACCTCGGCGAGCTTGTGAGAGATGAAAATGACCGCCTTGCCGTCGGCCACCATTGTGCGCAGGGTGGTGCCCAACGCGGCCGCTTCTTGGGGGGTCAGCACAGCGGTGGGCTCGTCGAGGATGAGAATGTGCGCACCTCGAAAGAGGACCTTGAGTATCTCAACGCGTTGTTGTTCGCCCACCGAGAGCTGCCAGATGTAGGCATCGGGATCGACGGGCATCTGGTAACGACCACCCAATTCGGCGATGTCGGAGCCGACCCGCTTCATGTCGAGCCGGAAGGGAGTCCCCTCCCTGCCGATGATGACGTTCTCGGCGACGGTCATGTTCCCGACCAGCTTGAAATGCTGGTGGACCATGCCGATGCCGAGATCGATGGCATGACGAGGCGATCGGATGTCAACACGGCGGAGGCGACCATCCGTTTCCACCGCGATGCGTCCCTCGTCTGGGCGGTACAGGCCGCACAGCACGCTCATCAGGGTGCTTTTCCCGGCCCCGTTCTCGCCCAGTAGGGCATGGATCTCGCCACGCCGGACGTCGAGGTCGACTGCGTCGTTGGCCAAGACTCCGGGGAACCGCTTGGTCACACCGGCGAGCCGGACGGCGAGGTCGCTGGTGGCTTGTTCGGTGCCCATACGGGAACGAGTGGGCCGCTCCGGGGGGGGGAGCGGCCCACTCGTGGCTTCAGGCTCCCAGTCCGGTGGGTGCCTCGGCGGGGGCTTCACCCTCCACTCCCGCCACGAAGTAGTCGATACTCAACAACTCTCCAAGGGTCAGGCACTTGCCCTCGGCTACGACCTCGGCACCGTTGGCGCCGATGACGGGTCCGCAGAAGGGCTGGAAGGTGCCGTCAACGATCTGTTGACGCTTCTCCTCGACGAGCTGTTTGGTTTCGGCCGAGACCAGGGGGGACAGTTCGGCGATGTCGACGATCCCGTCCGACATGTGGCCGTAGTACGACTCGTCACCCTGATAGGTGCCGGCCATCACCTCCTCGACGATGGAGATGTACTTGGGAGCCCAGTTCCACACTGGACTGGTCAGTACCGTGTCGCCGACGAAGGCCCGCATGTCGGAGTCGTAGCCGATCGATAGGGCACCGGCGTCGGCGGCGGCCTTCTGCGGTTCGGTGGTGTCCTGATGCTGGGCGATAACATCGGCTCCGGCGGCCAACAGGGCATCCGCCGCTTCCTTCTCTTGGGGCGGACCGAACCAGGTGTTGGTCCACACCACCTTCACGACAGCGTCGGGGTTGACCGATCGGGCACCGAGTGCGAAGGCGTTGATTCCCCTTATCACCTCAGGGATCGGGAAAGCCGCCACAAAGCCGAGCACGTTGGATTCGGTAGCAGCTCCGGCCACCATCCCTGACAGATACCGAGCCTCTTCCATCGCTCCGAAAACGTTGGAGGCGTTGGCGGCGGTCTTGTAGCCGGAGATGTGAACGAACTGCACGTCGGGGAACTCAGTGGCTACGTTGACCGTGGGGTCCATGAATCCGAATGACGTGGTGAAAACCAGGTTGTAGCCCTTCTGGGCGAAGTCGCGAATCACCCGCTCGGAGTCAGGTCCTTCCGGCACACTCTCGATGAAGGCGGTCTCGACCCCAGTTTGTTCCTCGAGCTCGAGCCGGGCCTGGTCGTGGGCCCAGGTCCAGCCAAGGTCGCCGATAGGCGCGACGTAGACGAAGGCAACCTTGAAGGCATCCTCCGTGGCTTCGGTGCTGGTCGGGGCGGTGGTCGCCGCGGTGGTGGGCGGGGCAGTGGTCGTGCCGCCGGCGGCGGTGGTGCTGCTCCCCGACGTCGTGCCCCCACACGCGGCCAGGAAAACACCGAGGGCAATCAAACTCCATGTTTTTCGATTTCTGTTCATCTGAACTCCTCCAACGGCCAGGCGCACCGTAGCCCCCGGCTTTCACACGAAGTGCACCGGGTGTTCGCGCCCGGTGCAACCTGGGGGAGCACTGTAGACCGGCTTGAGTCGACGCCGGTCGGCTCGGTTCAGGTGGCGGTCACGGCGTCAACAATCGGGTCGGACGCCGACTTGGCGCGGCGGGCGGCCAGCACAAAGGGGAGGGCCACCGCTTGGATGGCGCCGACGAATAGGTAAGAGGTGCCGTAACCGGACAGATCGGCGACCCGTCCAAGCGCCGGTTGAGCGACCACGCCACCGGCGGACCCCATGAGCGCATCGAAGGAGAGGACGGTTGCCCGCTGGTCGGAGGGAATGCAGCCGTTCACATAAGCTTGGCGGAGCGGACCACTGGCGGAGAAGATCAGCGCCCAACCGACCACGGCGACGATGGCAACCCAGAAGTTGTTGGTCCAGCCGATCAGCAGGAGCAGCACCACCGTCGACGCGGTCCCGAACGCCAGCGCGTCGGTACGGCGGGAGAACAGGCGGCGTACCTGGGAGACGAGGACACCCCCCAAGATCTGCGCCCCGGCCACGATCGCCGCGGCCAAGCCGGCAATCCAGTAGGCGGTTTGGTCGCCGTAGAGGTTGAGCAGGTGGGGCTGGAGGGCGTAGAAGGCGTAGATCCCCGAACCCATCGTGAATGGGGCGGCCAGCATCATCCAGCGCACGGGTGGGTTGCGCCAGCCACCGTCGATCGAACCACGCAGCACCGAGCGGACCTCGGCGATCGCACCAGCCCCCCGTTTCGGAGCAAAACCCTGATCGTGCATGAATCGAAACGCAACCAGCAGGGTCACGCCGAGAAGAGCGGCGCGGAGGATGTAAGGAACCCCCAGATTGGTGACCTGGGCGATCAACCCCCCGGCCACCGACCCGGCCCGCCTGGCCGCCCCCCCCACGGTCTGAGCCGTGCCGAGCCCCGAGTCGAGGTTCCCAGCGAATTCGGC
>CAYUKI010000128.1:0-6530 GCA_964445235.1 uncultured Acidimicrobiia bacterium
GGTCGGAGAGCAGTTCGGCCGTCGGTCCGTCAGCGACGATGCGTCCGCCGTCCATCAACAGGCTGCGGGGACAGAGCTCGAGGGCATACGGCAGATCGTGTGTTACCACCAACAGGGTTATCCCAAGGTCCAAGAGGATGTCGACTAGCTCGCGGCGGCTGGCTGGGTCGAGGTTGGAGGTGGGTTCATCGAGGACCAGGATCTCCGGTTGCATCGACAGCACAGTTGCCACCGCCACCCGTCGCCGTTCGCCTCCCGACAGATGGTGCGGGGCCCGATCGGCCACCTCGCCCATGCCCACAGCCGACAACGCCACGCTGACCCGCCGTTCCAGCTCGTCCCCCGATAGTCCGTAGTTGGCGGGGCCGAAGGCGACATCCTGGCGCACGGTCGGCATGAAGAGCTGATCGTCGGAATCCTGGAACACGAGGCCGGTCCGCCGGCGGATCTCCTTCCAGTTCTCGTCGACGGCAGGTGAGCCGGCAACGGTAACCCGGCCGCGGTCGGGAGTCAGAATGCCGTTGAGGTGGAGGACCAGGGTGGTCTTGCCAGCCGCGTTCGGACCCAGCAACGCCACGCGCTCCCCGGGGTGGATGTGGAAGTCCACGCCCTTCAGTACCTCGGTTCCATCCGGGTAGGAGAACCAAAGGTCCTCGACTTCGAGGGCGGGGGTCATCGGAACACCGTCATTGGGTCACCAGGGCGATCAGGGCCACGACCAGCGCCAGGGCGGGCAACGAGAGAGCAACCCACCACGTTCGGGGGGGAACCGGCGTCGACTGGAGGGCCGGCATGGTACCGGTGAATCCACGGGCCGCCATCGCCTGATAGACCCGTTCTCCTCGCTCATAAGAGCGAATGAAGAGCGCTCCGGCGGCGGTGGCCGGCGCCTTGTTCTGCCACCACCAGCGCGGGGCGTATCCCCGAGCCGCCATGGCGGTGCGCATCCTCCCCAGCTCATTGGAGACAACATCGAGGTAGCGGACCATGAACCCGGCGATGGCGGTGAAAAGGCGCGGCGCTCGCAATCGATCGAGACCCGCCAGCAGGTCGGGAATCTCGGTGGTGGCGGCCAACAGAACCGAGGCGCTCACCCCGAGGGTGCCCTTGACAAGGATGGTCCACGCCCCCCATAGACCCTCCGTGGAAAAGGCGAGTGGCCCCACCGCTAGCCGAGGAGGGCGACCTACAAACGGGAGTAGCAGGGCGAAGGCGACAAACGGTATCTCTATGGCAATTCGCCGGAGGAAGAATCCAGCGGGCACCTCGGCGGCCACCAAGATGAGGAGCACCAGACCGGCGTAAACACCGAACGCCCAGACGGCTTGACGGGGAGTGATGACGACGGCGGCTATGAACAGGGCCAGGGCCACCAGCTTGGTTTGGGGAGCAAGATTGTGCACCGAACTGTGCCCGTGCAGGTGGAGGGCGTGGGCGTGTCCCCCACTCACGTGTCGTGGCTTTCGACGCGGCGCCGTACCAACCGTAGGACGAGCAGACCTAAGAGAAATGTGGCTGCCACACCCACCGCCCCGGCCAAGGCCGTGGACCACAAGTCGCCCTCCAGACCTTCGACGCCGTAGCCCGCCACCGGAGAATCGACCGGGTTGGCCCGTTCGGCGCCGGCAAATCCCTGATCGATCGCCACCCGGTTCAGAGCATCGGGGAGGGAGCTGGCGAGGGGCGCCACCACCAACACGAGCAGCACCGTCACCAGCAATCCGGCGGCTACGAACCAACCCACCGATCTCCGGGTGAGGAGTATTGACGGTCTCTCCTCCGGCCGGAGGTCCGCAGTGGCCAGCACGAGATCGGGTCGGACCGACCACACAGCCCCGAGGGCGACAGCGGTGATGAGGCCTTCGCCGATCCCGATCAGAGCGTGAGTTCCGACCATGGCGACGAACACCGCCTGCAGATCGACATCAACGGTGCCACCGAACGCGTACTCGAGGACGAAACTTGTCGCCGAGACGATCACAGAGACCATGCCCGACATCAAGGCCGCCCCGACCCAAGCAGTCCGAGTGGCGCGCCGCACCCTCACCAACAGCCGGAAGGTGGCCCAACCCACCAGAGCCGTCAACACCGCCATGTTGAGCACGTTGAGGCCGATCGCCGACACTCCTCCGTCGGCGAACAGCAGCGCCTGGACGACGATCACGACCGACACCACCACCGCGCCCATGGCGGGTCCAAGGAGGATGGCGGCGAGGGCGCCTCCCAGGAGGTGGCCGCTGAACCCGGCGGCCACCGGGAAGTTCAGCATCTGGACGGCGAAGACGAAGGCGGCGGCCAGGCCGGCGAGGGGGATCTGCTTGTGCCGAAGGCTGGCCTTGCTCTGTCGCAGAGCCACCCCGAGGCTCCCGGCCGCGACCAACCCACCACCGAGGGAGGTGGTGCCGTTGATGAAACCGTCGGGTATGTGCATGGGTCGTCGCCAACTTGTTGCAAGCGGTTTGCAACAAGTATACGGAGCTGTGCCAGTCGCAGGCTTCAGAGTTCGTAGCGGGTACCGACGCTTCCCGGGAGGAAGGCGTCTGCCAGCACGGCGGCGATCCGCTGTGTGGCCTTCCAACCGGTGCAGTGCGCCGGGACTACCACCCGGGGAGAGAACTCCGCCAGTGCCGCGACCGTCTGAGGGATGATCGGCTCGAAGAGACCACCCGTGAGATGAAACCCTCCGATGACCGCATAGACCGTGTCGACCCCGGTCAGTTTCTTGGCGTACCGGACGATGTTGACGATTCCGGCGTGGCCACAACCGGTCAGCACCACCAAGCCCTTATCCCGAACCACCAGGATGGCGGCCTGATCATCGAGGATGAGCGGATCGGGTTGCCACTCCCCCCCCCTCCAGGCCTGGTGGATTCGCATGCCGGTCTCGAAATCGGTGGTGCGATCGACCTCGCCTGTGATCAACAACGACCCCTCGAGAAGGAAAGAGGGTTGGCGGTCCTCGACGATGCGGAACCCTGCGCCTTCCAGCGCCGAACGAGAAGGGACCGGCAGCTCGAAGGAGCTGGTGGGGATGGCAATCCGGCGCCGGGTCCAGAACTCGGGGTGAATGAAAACCGGCAGGCCGAACCGGCCCAGGCGCTTACTTAATCCATCCATGCCGGCCACGTGGTCGAAATGACCGTGCGACAGTACGATCGCCTCCAGGGACTCCGGGGAGATCGCCAGCCGGTCGAGGTTGTCCATCAGCCCGTCTGGCGTCACTCCGGCATCGAAAAGAACCCGACGGGTGCGGCCGTCTTTGGCCAGCTCGATGAGGGCCGAGTAGCCGTGCTCGGCGCGGAGGACATCGACGGTCTTGCCGTCCTCGAACACCTCGGCGGCCGTCAGGCGGAGGGGAGCAGAACTTCCCATGGGCCCCCACCGCTTAACGAGGCCGACGTCGGGCATGAGAATGTCGATGGAGTTGTCGATCAGGGTCGTGACCGAGACCGAGTCGACCGGTTCGAGATGGATTAGCTCCATCAGATCAGGCTAGGTCAGGCTCCTGCAACCAAGGTGTCCAGAGCGGCACGAATGTCTGCCGCCTCCCGCAGACCCTGCCAGGCATCCGTCACCTTCTTGTCGGCGCCGATCAACACGGTCACCGGTTGATAGGGAACTCCGTAGGCGGCGAAGATCTCTTCCTCCGCGTCGAGCCCCCACTTGATGACGCCGGATGGCATCAGCTCAGCAGCTCGTTCAGCCGTAGCCGCCAAGGTGCCCTTCCAGGCGACCGCCACAAAACTGACTCGGTCGGCGTAGTCCGGCGCTATCGAATCGACGACGGGCAACTCCCGCCGGCAGGTCCGTCACCATTCCGCCCAGAAGACCAGATAGACGGGTTTGGGGTCGGCCGAGAGGGTGTAGCTGGCCCCGTCCCCGAGAACGAGGGTGAAATCGGGTGCGGCCGGCCGGTCGTCGGTGGCGATGGCGTCGGTGGCCACCGACGAGGGAGAGGTCACGACCGGATTCGAGGAAGACGCGATCGACGAGGCTGGGTCTGACGGTTCAGGCGGGTCGGCCGCCGAAGCTGCACAGGCCACCGCCGCCAGGGCGAGAATCATGAGCCCGAGAGATCGGGCCCGGCGGCGGCCGGATACGCACTTCATCGCCAACACCCTACGGCTCAAGGTCCCGTACCGATAACCAAGACGATCAAGTTCACCGACTGTTCACTGAACACGACTCGCAGATTCCGACCAGAGCCAAATGAAGGCTTCCCCTCTGAAAGCGGTGACGGGTGGTAAGACGATCGAGGAACCTGGACACCTCCGGGAGCGGCAGGTCGACAGTTCGTCCACACCTCTCACAGGTGAGATGGTGATGGTCGGTGCGATCGCTGAGATGAACTACCCCCGCTCCAGGGCCGAAGTGAGCGTGGTGGAGAAACCCCAACCGTTCGAGGGTGTCAATGGTGCGGTATATGGTCGACTCGTCAATGCCGGCGCGGCTGTGGCGGGCGGCGGCGTTCCGAATCTGGGCGGCGGTGAGATGGTCATCGTGAGAGCGGGCCAAGACTTCACAAATGGCCCGCCGGGCGGTGGTGAGGCGCAAACCCTCGGCCTTGAGCGCCCCACACAGCTGGTCAGCGGTGACGTGCACAATAGGAGGCTAGGACGCAGGGCCGGGTATCATCGCAGCGACTGTCATGCCCCTCTACTTCGCCTACACCGCCAGCATCGACCCGACGCGGCTTGCTTCGGTTGCCCCGGGGGCGCGTTTCAAGTTCGTCGCCCATCTGCCGGAGACGCGCCTGATATTTCCGATCGCTGACGACCAGTGGGGCGGCGGGCTTCCCTCGATGGAGCCCCTCGCCGGGAACACGGTTTGGGGTGCCATTTTCGAGGTTCCGGCGGCCCAAATTGCCGGCCTCAACGCTGCCGAGGCCGCCGAAGGGCGAGTTCCGGACAAGTCGTTCAAGGCGGTGGACCGAGAGGGTGGCAAACACGACGTGCTGACCCACGTGCAAGCCGGGGCGCCCAACGGTGTCTACGCCCCCTCGCGTGAGTACATGGAGCTGGTGGTGGCGGGGGGACGCCACTGGGGCCTACCCACCGGATGGGTGGCCGGCCTCGAAGAGTACGTCGAAGACCCCCTCTTCTAAGCCCCCGAGCGCGGTCACCGCGCCCGGATGAACTCTGGAACCGCCGGTCGTACGCGTCGCGCCTTGAGCTCGATCGTCGGAAGTTCGGGCCCGGCTACCAACTTCCGACAATCCGCGTCACCCCGTGGCGCGTACGACCGGCGGTTCGTGCATTTAGCTCTGAGGTTCGTCCCCGCCGAACATACGCCAGAAGACCCAGCCGATGGCGGCGCCGGCCAACGGAGCCACCATGTACACCCACAGTGAGCTCTCGACCCCGCCGATCAGAGCCGGTCCCAGGGTGCGGGCCGGGTTGACCGAGGCGCCGGAGAAGGGGATGCCGGCCAGATGGACGGCCACCAACGTGATCGGAATCACAATGCCCGCCACCGCAGCTGCCTTCTTGGTGGAGGCCAGGATCACCATCACAAAGATGAGGGTGAGCACGAACTCGATCAGAAAGGCCTTGCCGGTACTCTGGCCGATGGCCGCGCCCGGGTAGGTGTTGGTGCCATGGACGGCGTCCCGGCTGGAAGCTGCCAGTACGACCGCCGCCGCCACTACGCCGCCCACCACTTGGGAGATCCAATAGCCGATCAAGTCCGACAATGAGGTCCGTTTGTCGAGCCACATCGCCAACGTGACGGCGGGGTTGAAATGCCCTCCCGAGACGTGGCCAACTGCATAGATGCCAGCCAAGAGGGAAAGTCCGAACCCAAACGGCACCACCGCCATGACTGGTCCGCCGGTGGCATTGACGGCGAGGATCGACATCGATCCACCCAGCACCAGTATGAAGGTACCGACCGTTTCGGCCAGATACTTGTTGATTACCATCTTGCTCCTTCCTTCCTCGTCCCCACCAACAAGCCGTTTCCCCACCGAACAAGCTATTCGACTCGCCGCGTCGAACGTGGGTTTCGCGTTCCTGAATACAGTGAGGCGGTGGTCGTACGGGTTGGGGCGGTACTGCTCGGGGCTGGGGCCGGATCGCTTTTGGCCACGATCGTCGGACTGGGGGCTTGGCCGGTGCTCGAGTTGCTCTCCGTGAGGGCGGCGCCGGAAGCGGCACTCCTGTTTGGGGTTCTTGTCGGCTTAGCGGGGGGAGGATTTGTGGCCGGCCGGGTGGCCCGTCTGGCGCAACTTTTTCACGGTGCTCTATCTGGTCTGGCCCTGGCCGGCCTAGTGACGATCGTTGCTCGTCTGGGCGGAAGTCCTGCTGCCACCGGCCAAGTCCTCGTCTTGGCCGTTGTGGCAATCGTCTTCGGCGGGTTGGGCGGAGCGATCAGCACGAGGTTCTGACCCTTGCCGGACGGCCACGGTGCCGCCGGTAGAAAGGTGCCGCCGGAAGAACGATGCGCCGGTAGAAAGGTGCACCGGTAGAATTGACGGCGAGTTCGCCGGGCGACCGCGGCCTCGGTCCCCCAAAGGCCAGGGTCGAGGAAAG
>CAYUKI010000129.1:0-6507 GCA_964445235.1 uncultured Acidimicrobiia bacterium
CAAACGCAGCGTCGTCGACCCGATACTCGATGATCCTCCTCCCGACGACTCCTAGCGGGTTTGGCCTCACGCCCCCGGCCACCGTGGTGGTTAAGCCGATTGGCATCATGATCCGACGGTTCGTACAGCCCAGTAAAAGGTCTGCGCCCAGGCGTAGCACTGTGCCTTCAGGTAGATCGGGCGGGCGCTGCAATGTTGGCGCGCGTCGAACAGCAGTGTGTCGTCTGCCTGGAGCTTCGATATCTCACTCCAAACGTTCTCCACGAACTCACCCTCTACCCGCTTGTAGTTTCGATACCCGAAGTCGTGGCGGCGACATGGCTGGGTGAAATCGAACGACGTCCCGGTGCTGCCCACGAATGGTGCTGAGCAGTCGTCGGTCGTCCAGTCGTTCCAGCATCGCGCGGCGGTGTAACTGTTGTCTTCGCGGTTGGCCCGGAAGATCGTCATGGTCTGGACCAGGACGTGTTCGTCGACATCTGAAAGCCGCTCGGCGTAGGTGTTGGTGTTCGGACACAGCGGCGCCAAGGTGGTGGTGGCTGGCTCGTCGCCACCGCAGCCAGCGGCGAGGACGATGAGAATGCCGACCACGACCGTGGGCGTTCGCCTCATCGTTGCTCCAGTTGTTTCAATAGCTCGGTCAGGACGATCGCGGCATCGCTCCCGCGTTCCAACAAGACATTGATCACAGCCGGGTCGATTGTGTCGGCGCGGCATCTGGTGTCGACCTCGGCTAGTTGCCGTTCCAGTTCGACCGCTACGGCGAGAGCGGCGGGGTCGTTTCCTGCTTCCTCGAATCGGGCTAGAGCGAGGGTTTCGGCTTCCTCGGGGGAGGCCAACTCGAACTGGGCTCGTCTCATGCACCGGGACCAGTCGATGAGTGCGGCCTGGTAGCGGTCGTCGCTGCCAAGCGCCGCTGATATTTCATCGAGCCGAGCGTCCAGCTCGAGCAAGGCGGGCTCTATCTCCTGTTTGATTATTCGATGCGCCTGATCCGCGCAGCTGTCCGGGACCACCTCGCCGTCGAGCGTTGTAAGCGGAGCTCCGTAGAGGGCGGTCTCGTAACTGATCAGCTGGTCTGAGGTCAGGGAGCGGACGATCTCGAGGTTGGGGTCACTCAACTCCTGCCGTGGCTCACCGATGGCGATCCCGAAGTGCGGTGCCACCTCGGCAGCGACCGGATTGGGATTCTGGATGTACTCGAACCCGCGTTCAGACATGCATAAGGTCAGCTCTCCAGAGACCCGGCTGTCGATGGCGTTGGCCAGGATGGTCGGATCGTCGAGCAGCTCCTTGAGGGTCTCGATTTCGCCCTGTTGGGCGAAGCCCGAGGATGCCTCGGAGACTCTGAGGGCCAGGATCGACGCCACCATGGCCACGGTGCCGCCCCAGATGAGGATTGGCCGCCAACGCTTCATACCGACACGCGTCCGCTCGCGAATGTCGGAATGCTACGGGTTACGCCAGAAGTTTGCTCTTAGAAGAGCGTTGTGACGGTCAGCGGGTGGCCGTAGCCCTGACTCACGGCTCCGACGACTGAACCCCTCCGGGAGCCTCTATCCAGTGCTCGGCTCTCGTCAGGCGGTGGGTACAGACTCCCAAGAGCGGTGCCGCTCAAGTCCCGCCGAACGTGTCGCACCCACCCGCTACGTTCGAGCCATGGTTGCCACAGTCACCTCCGTCGCCCAGGTGGGCATCGAACCGAGAGCCGTTCGGGTCGAGACTCACATAGGTCCACCGAAGCCCCAGTTCACCCTGGTCGGGCTTCCCGACACCGCCGTCCGCGAGGCCCGGGAGAGGGTGAGAGCGGCGATGGTTTCATCGGGGTACACCTTTCCGGAGCGAAGGGTGACGGTCAATCTCGCCCCGGCCGATCTCCCGAAGGCGGGATCCGCCTATGACTTGCCGATCGCCCTCGGGGTCCTGGCGGCCGACGGCACGGTCCCTCCGGGGGCGGCGCGGGTCGTGGCCTTGGGCGAGCTGGCTTTGGACGGTTCGGTGCGACGGGCCAGAGGGGCCATCGGCGCGGCGGTAGTGGCGTCTCGTCTCGGTCTTCCCTGTTTGGTCGCTCCCGAGGGCGCCGCCGAGGCGAGCCGGGTGCCGGGAGTCGATCTGCGACCGGTGCGGACCCTAGCGGAGGCGGTTTCGGTGGCCTTGGGGGAGACCGCCCCGGTGGCAGTGCCGACCCGGCCGGTAAGTACCGACCCGCTTCCCGACCTCGCCGACGTTCGGGGCCAGCCCATCGCTCGCCGGGCTCTCGAGATTGCCGCCGCCGGTGGGCACCACCTGTTCTTGTACGGCCCACCTGGCACCGGAAAGACCATGCTGGCGCGCCGTCTGCCCGGGCTGCTGCCTAGGAGCCAGCCCTCCGAGGAACTCGAGATCGCCGCTATCTGGTCGGCAGCCGATCGGCCCCTCGGGGAGGACCGCCCCTTCCGCAGCCCCCACCATTCGATCAGCCTGGCTGGGTTGGTGGGGGGGGGAAGCGGTGTGCCCAGTCCCGGGGAGATCTCTCTGGCCCACCATGGAGTCCTTTTTCTCGACGAACTCGGGGAGTTCCCCGCCCACCTGTTGGACGCCCTTCGCCAACCGATCGAGGAGGGGGTGGTGGTCATCGCCCGACGGGGGATATCGGTGCGTTTCCCGACTCGGGTCCAAGTGGTGGCGGCGTCCAACCCCTGTCCGTGCGGTTTCTTCGGAGATCGCCGCCAACCCTGCCAATGCACCGCGGCAGCAGCCCAGCGTTACCGGCGGCGTATCAGTGGTCCGTTGCTGGACCGCTTCGACCTGCGGGTGGCGGTCCCCCGCTCTGAGCACCTCGACCTGACCGCTCCGCCCGGAGAGCCCAGCGTCAAGGTGGCAGCGCGGGTGGCAGCTGCGCGTGAACATCAAGAGAAGCGAGGCTCACTCAATCGGGACCTCGAGCGGAAGGTTCTCGATGACCAACCAATGGAGCCGGCGGCAATGCGGATGCTGACGGGGGCGGTGGAACGGTTGGGTCTGAGCGGCCGGGGCTATGACCGGGTGAGGAGGGTGGCCCGCACGGTCGCCGACCTGGCGGGTCGAGAAGGGATCGTCGAGGACGACATTGGCGAGGCTCTCTTCTTGCGGGGGAGCTTGTGAGCGGCGTCGAGCTGATCGAGCGCGGTCGATCCGGATATCCGCCAGCATTGGAGGAGATTCCCGACGCCCCCGAGCGCTTGTACGTGCGTGGCCGCCTCCCCGAGCGACCTTGCGTGGCGGTGGTGGGCAGCCGCTCCGCCACCCGCTATGGGTTGGGTCTGGCGAGGGCGTTCGGGAGGGCGCTGGCCGAGGCCGGGTGGCCGGAGGCGAGCGGGTTGGCGCGGGGAGTTGACGGTGCCGCCCACGAAGCCGTGAGCAGGGCCGGGGGGATTGGGGTGGCGGTGCTCGGTTGCGGTCCGGATCTCATGTATCCCCCCGAGCACACCGGTCTGGCGGCTCGCCTCGTCGGAGACGGGGGAGCTGTGGTGACGGAGTTCCCTCCCGGGAGCCGACCCGAACCGTGGCGCTTCCCGCTGCGCAACCGCATCATCTCGGGCCTGTCGAGTGTGGTCGTGGTGGTGGAGGCATCGGTCGACGGGGGAGCGCTCATCACCGCCCGGCGGGCGCTCGAACAGGGTCGGGAGGTGTTTGCAGTGCCCGGTGACGTGGACCGAAGTACTGCCGCCGGGGCCAACCTGCTCATTCGCGACGGCGCTTGGCCGGTGCTCGGCCCCGCCGACCTGGTTGAGTCGGTGGCCAGGGTGATGGGACCACCCCCCACTCCGCCGCAAGCCGCCAGGCAAGGTACGGCAGCGGTGGACCCGTTGTTGGCGAACCTGGGTATATCCGGAGCGACGATCGACGAGTTGTGCGTCGGGTTTGGCCTCGAGGCCGGGGTGATGATGCAGCGCCTCGCTCGTCTGGAGGCGGCAGGAGTGGTGGCCATCTCGGACGGATTGGTGACGATGGCCTGAACAGCAGGACCGGCAGGCTGTGGTCCTGCCCTGACGGATCTGCACAATGTGCAGAAACGACGTGATTTCGGGGTTTCTGCACAATGTGCAGGAATCGGCGAAAGGAAAAGAAGACCAAGAAGGGGCGGTGGTGGGCCGTAGGATGGCGAGTAGTGGCCAGTATTCCGGCTCTGCCTTCGTTCGCCGCTCAAGCCGTGGAGGACTATCTGCGGCGGCTCTCCGGCGGCCGTCTGTTGTCAGCTCACACCGTGGCCGCCTACCGGCGGGACCTCTCCCAGTTTTTTGATTTCGCCGCCCGAGGGGGAGTCGAGGAGGTCGGCACCGTGCAACGGGTATTAGTACGCCGGTACCTGGCCCATCTCCACACCCGTGGATATTCCCCCACCTCCATCGCCCGCAAGTCGTCGTCGGTACGAACCTTCTTTGCCGACGGCGTTCGACGGGGCGAGCTGACGGCCAACCCGGCCGCCGCGGTGGCCGTCCCCAAACGGCCACGCTCCCTCCCAAAGGCCCTGGCCCAGCGGACCGTCGCCGGGGTTCTCGACGCCATCGACGGAACGGAGGCGGTCGACCTGCGCGACCGGGCGCTGCTCGAGCTCTTGTATTCGGCAGGTCTGCGTGTCTCGGAGATGGCTCAACTCACCACCGACAATTTGGTGATGGGAGACTCTCTTAGGGTCGTCGGCAAGGGCGGGAGGGCCCGCCTGGTTCCGGTGGGTCGGCCGGCGCAGTCGGCGCTCGACCGTTGGATCCGGATGGGGCGCCCCTCCATGGCAAGTCCCACCAGTGGCGCGAGCCTTTGGCTCGGAGTGCGGGGCCGCCCTCTGGATCAGCGCGGGATCCGCCGGGCTGTGCGGGCGCGGGCTGGGACCTTCCCCCACGCCTTCCGACACTCTTTCGCCACCCATCTGCTCGAGGGGGGGGCGGATCTTCGAGCCGTTCAGGAAATGCTCGGCCACATTGATCTGGGTACCACCCAGATTTACACTGCTGTAACGCGCCACCACCTCAAGGCCACTTATGAGCGAAGCCACCCGCGGGCCTGACCAACGGTCCGCAGATGAAGTGTCAGCCCTGTGGGAGCGCTTCAAGAGCAATGGGGATGCGCGCGCCCGAGAGGGCTTGATCCTCAATTACTCCCCCTTGGTGAAGTTCGTGGCGGGCCGAGTCGGGATCGGTCTCCCGAAGAGCGTCGAACAGGCGGACCTGGTCTCCTACGGGATCTTCGGCCTCATCGATGCGATCGACAAGTTCGAGCCGGAGCGCGGCTTCAAGTTCGAGACTTACGCCATCTCTCGGGTCAAGGGCGCCATCCTCGACGAATTGCGGGGCCTCGACTGGGTGCCCCGTTCGGTGCGGGCTCGGGCTCGGGAGATCGAGCGCTCGCTCGCCGAGCTGGAGCACAAGCTGCAACGGAACGTGTCCGACGAGGAGCTCGCCTCCCACATGGGCACACCGGTCGACGACCTCCGGGAGAGCCTCGCCGAGATCTCCACTTTGGGTCTGGTGGCTCTCGACGAACTGCTCTCTCCGGACAGTCCCGGTTCGATGGGCGACGTGGTCCCCGATCCCCGCGGGACCAACCCGGAAGCCGCCTTCCAGATGGAAGAGACTCGCCGGTTGCTGGCCGACGCCATCAACCGGCTCCCTGATCGGGAGCGTCTGGTGATAACGCTGTACTACTACGAGGGTCTCACGCTTTCGGAGATTGGCGCGGTCCTCGGGGTGACCGAATCGCGGGTCTGTCAGATCCACACCAAGTCGGTGATGAGCCTGCGCAACCGTCTGACCGAGCCCACCTATCGGTAGGCCGCTTCCGCGCCAATTGGCCGGTGGGCCCGGTTCACCTCTACAATCAACGTGAAAACACACATTCGCTTTCCCCTCTGGTCGCGCCGGAGGCGCGTGGGGAACCCGGCCGCCGGGTTTTGCGATTGGAGGATTGGTGCGGACTCGCACCGTGAACCAGGAAGGAGCCCTGAGGCGTGGCTGTTGTCACCATGAAGCAGTTGCTGGAGGCCGGTGTCCACTTCGGACATCAGACCCGGCGCTGGAACCCCCGGATGCGCCCGTACATCTACGACGAGCGCAACGGCATTCACGTTATCGACCTTCGTCAGACTCTCGCCCAGCTCGAGACTGCCCACGCCTTTGTCAAGGATCTCGTGGCGGCGGGGGGCACGGTGCTATTCATCGGCACCAAGAAGCAGGCGCAGGCGCCGATTGCCAACGCTGCCAACGGCGCCGGGATGCCCTTCGTCAACTTCCGATGGCTGGGCGGCATGCTCACCAACTTCGCCACCATCCAAAAGCGCATCTACTACATGCGTGAGCTGCAAAGGATGGAAGAGAGCAAGGAGATGGAGGCGTTCCCCAAGAAGGAGAGGCTTCGTCTCCGCCGGGAGCTGGCCAAGCTCGAACAGAACCTTGGTGGGGTGAGGACCCTCAACGGACTTCCCGAAGCGGTCTTCGTCGTCGATCTCAATCAAGAGAAGACTGCGGTGACCGAAGCTCGCAAGCTCAACATCCC
>CAYUKI010000130.1:0-2060 GCA_964445235.1 uncultured Acidimicrobiia bacterium
CATCGTCGGGACTTCATAAGAAACCATCACAAGAGAAATGATACCACACCCTTGCGACAAGTACATAATCCCCTCGGAGACCCTAACCCAGGGTTCTGGGTAGTACCCAGTACTACCCAGGGCCCACAGATGAACCGTGGGTTGGCTAGCGAAGAAACGTTCCGGCGCTCAACCGACCGCGGAGAGGTCGTCGAAGAGCCGAGCGATGCGGGCAGTGCAGGTTTCCTGCTGGGCCGGAGGTACCAGCTCGACCACCCGCCGCACGGCCTCTCTCAGCACCACCGCCGAGGGGTTGTCGGGTTTGGCGGTGATGATGGGGGCGCCGCTGTCGCCTCCAGCCACGAGGTCGGGGTCGAGTGGCACAGACGCGATCAGGGGAACTCCCAGATCGTCGGCGAGCTCCTGCCCGCCACCTCGCCCGAAGAGATCGATGGTCTGGCCGTGCCCGCAATCGAATCCGGCCATGTTCTCGATCACCCCGATCACCGGCAGATAGGAACGCCGGGCCATGTCGGCCACTCTTACCGCGACCTTCTGAGCAGCCTTCTGGGGGGTGGTCACCACCAGCATCTCGGCCTGCGGCAGGAGCCGCGACAGAGCCATCTGAACGTCACCGGTGCCAGGCGGGAGATCGATGATGAGATAGTCGAGTTGTCCCCAGTCGACCTGCTTCAAGAACTGTTCAAGTGCCTTCGACAGCATGAGGCCTCGCCACATCAGGGCGGTTTCCTCGTTTTCGATGATCGAACCAGTCGAGACGAACCTGATCCCCCCGACTTCGAGCGGTACGATCAGTCTTGTGTCGTCGTCGGCCCGCAGGCGAGCCTCGACGCCCAACATGCGCGGTATCGAAAACCCCCAAATGTCGGCGTCGAGCAGGCCCACCCGATAACCGAGATCGGCCATGCCGACGGCCAGGTTGACGCTCATCGAGCTCTTCCCGACCCCGCCCTTCCCCGAACCAACGGCGATGACTCTTGTGGTGGGGGAGACCCGGGTGGGCTCGGCGTTTTCCCTCGCCCGGCGCCGGGCCACTCCCATCAGCTCGGCTCGTTGACCCTTGCTCATGGCAGTCGTGCGAACCACCACATCGGTGACACCGGAAAGCGCCTTGACCTTGCGGACCGTGTCCGATTCGATTTGGCCGCGCATCGGGCATTCGGCGATGGTCAAGGCCAGACCGACCTCGACGACCCCGGTCGGGGAAACCGAGACAGCCCTCACCATGCCCAGTTCGACGACGTCGGCGCCCAATTCGGGGTCCATGACCCCGCGCAGAGCAGCTAAAACCTGGTCGCGATCGAGCACGGCGGCAGTTTAGGGTCGATTTGCACTATCCAGATAGTGGGAATGAAGTCGTCCCTTTTCGGCTTATAATGAATCAGCCATGACTCAGATTCTCAGCATCAAATCGAAGGCTCCCCAACGAGCGGTACTCCTGACCGAGACGGCGGTGGCCAAAGTCAGAGAGTTGATCGCCGCCGAGGGTGAACCCGGTTTGGCCTTGCGGATGGGGGTCCGCCCAGGCGGATGCAGCGGGTACTCCTATGAGATGTTCTTCGATTCCGCAGTCGAGCCCGGCGACATCGTCGAGGAGTTCGGCGAGGTACGGGTAGTTGTCGATCCGGAAAGCGTCAGCAAGCTGGCGGGCGCCACCCTCGATTACAAAGACGGTCTGATGGGAGCTGGCTTCGCCATCAACAACCCCAACGTCTCGCGATCCTGCGGTTGCGGTAGCAGCTTCTCCTGAACCCTCGGGCTCAGAGCCCGTCGGCCGGGCCCACCAGACCTGACTCACCGGTCCACGCCGACGACCAATCGTCTAGTCGGCGCACCGAACTCCAGCTAAATCAGTCCAGACCGGCGAAGACGTAGTCCCAACCGAAACGTCCCTTCACACACAGGTTCCCGTGGGTGATGTCGTGTTCGAAAGGAGACGTGACCTTGACGATCCGGTTGTTCTGCACGTGCAAAGTCAGGGTGCAGCCCACCCCGCAATACGGACAGATGGTGTCGGTCCTGGTCTGCTGCGAGTCGTCCCACGTGCCGGCTTGGCGCAG
>CAYUKI010000130.1:2070-6496 GCA_964445235.1 uncultured Acidimicrobiia bacterium
TAAGTCTGGGAGTTGTGCGACTCACGCGTCCATACGGTCTTTGGCATCAGCGCCCCGGTTGGACAGACTGCCACGCAGTTGCCGCAATAGACACAGGCCGAGTCCGGCAGGTCGGACTCGTATTCGACGGCGATATGGGCGCCGAATCCCCGTCCCGCCACCGCGATGGCGTAGGTGTTCTGCCATTCCCAACCGCAAGCCTGTACGCACTTGTAGCAAAGAATGCACTTGCCGTAGTCGCGGACATAGGCCTGGTTGTCGATTCTGGGGGGTTGGGCGACGGTTCGACCTCCGGCGAAACGCTCCGGCTCGGCCCCGTACCGCGCGGCAAAACGCTGCAGGTCGGGGGCGGTCGAGGTGTCGACCGAGGAGGCGAGGAATTCCAACACCAGCTTGCGGGAATGACGCACCCGCCCGCTGTCGGTCTGGACCTCCATACCCGCCTCAACCTTGCGCTGGCAGGCCGGCACCAACACCCGCGCTCCGGTCACTTCCACCACGCAGACCCGGCAGGCGTTCTGAGGAACGAGCGTCTGCCCAAAACATAGCGTGGGCGTTTCCACCCCCGCCTCGTTGCACGCGTCCAGAACGGTCGAGCCCTCAGGCACAGACACCGTGGAACCGTCGATGGTCAGCTCGATCATTGTGCGGATCGTCACCGGGGTCATCACCAGCTGAACTCCTTGAGGGCCGATTGAACCATCGATGCCGCCGTCTGCCCCAGGCCACAAATGGAGGCATCTCGCATCACCTGGGCGACCTCGGCGAGGAGGAGGTCGACGTCTTCGCCAGCGGCCCGGCGCTCGAGCAGCTCGACTTGTCGCTGGGTGCCGACCCGGCAGGGGACACACTGTCCGCATGACTCGTGGGCGAAGAACTCCGCACCCCGTTTCACCACCTCCATTAGGTCGACGGTCTCATTGATGACCACCACTGCTCCCGACCCGACGGTGGCCCCGCGTACCCGAAGCGATTCGAAGGCCAGGGAGAGATCGAGGTCGGAGGGGGTGAGGAAGGTCCCGGCCGCTCCACCGCATTGAACGGCCTGTAGTCGACCAACCACGCCCCCCGCCAAGTCGAGCAATGCACGCATGGTCGTCCCGAAGGGAACTTCGTATACGCCGGGGCGAGCGACGTGCCCGCACACCGCAAACAACTTGGTACCCGGCGACTGTTCGGTTCCGACCCGGCGGTAGGCGGCACCCCCCTCGGCGAGGATAAGCGGGATGTTGGCGATGGTCTCGACGTTGTTGATGACGGTGGGCTTTCCGAACAGACCGACGTTGACCGGAAACGGCGGTTTCGAACGTGGCTCGCCGCGGTTGCCTTCGATCGAGTTGAAAAGGGCGGTTTCCTCGCCGCAGATGTAAGCGCCTGCCCCACGCCGGACCTCAAAGCCGGCGACCATGGGAAGCCCGAACCACTGCCGCCTCCCCAACTCGGCGAGGGCGGCCAGGATTCGCTGCTCGGCGTGGGGATACTCGCCGCGCAGGTAGATGAAGACGCGCTCCACTCCGCAGGCATATGCAGCGATCGCTGCGCCCTCCAAGACCGCGTACGGATCCCCCTCGAGCAGGACACGGTCCTTGAATGTGCCGGTCTCGGACTCGTCGGCGTTGATCACCAGATAGTGGGGGCGGACCGGATGGCGGGCCACCGCTTCCCATTTGATGGCGGCCGGAAACGCCGCCCCCCCCCGGCCGATCAAACCGGACGCCTTCACTTCGGCGATTGTGGCCTCCGGCCCTAGTTCGGCGGCACGACGCAGACCTGCCAGGCCGCCTGCTGCTCGAAACGCCGAGACGTCCTCGGGATCTACCCCAGCGCCGATTCGGGCCAGCAGTCTCGGCTCGCCGATCACGCCCGTGGTGGGGGGGGGAGGCCCAGGGGGAGCAGGGGCCCGTAGATCGCCGGGCGAGAAGCGGGGGCGCGCCGCCCGGTCGACGAGAGCGGCGGGGGCGTGGTCGCAAAGACCGAGACAAGGGCTCCTTTCCCAAGTGAGGCCGTCGCGATCCACCCGCTCCGGCCAACCGTTTTCGAGCTGCTCGATGGTGGCGGCGGCGCCGGCCAGCCGGCAGGGAACGTCGTCGCATATATAGGCCACGCGGGGCGGGCGAGGCTGCGTCGAGAACATGGCATAGAAGCTGGCCACCCCATATCCGACCGCCGGGGCAACTCCGGTTCTCCGCCCGATCTCGTCGAGTGCCGGCCGCGATATCCAGCCAACGGTGTCGTTGAGGGCGTGAAGGGCGGGCAGAAGCTGATCGCGAGAAGAGCCAACGGGTAGCACCGAATCGAGGATCGTCACCTCGACGGGGGAGGCCGCCCCGCCCCCAAACCGGAGGTCAGACACGCGAACCGACTCTCTCCACCCGTACGGCCGTGGCTTTGAACTCCGCCGTCCCCGCCACCGGGTCGAGAGCGTTGATAGTGAGGTTGTTGGTGTGCACCTCCTCGGAGAAGTGGAGGGTCATGAAGGCGAGGCCCGGCCGGACCGAACCGTCTGTTCTGACCGTGACCTCCACTTGGCCGCGCCGGGAGTGAACCGAGACGAGGTCGCCGTCGGCTAGGTCGTAGGTTCCCATGTCCTCCTTACAGAGGAGGAGCTCCTCCCTCCGTCGGAGGGGCGTGACGAAGCGGTTGCTCTGTTCTCCGGTATTGAAGGAATCGAGCCGTCGGCCGGTGGTGAGAAGGAGTGGATACTCCTCGGTCAGTTCGTCGACAGGCGGATCATGAACGACCACCTTGAAGGGAGCACGGGGACCTTCTACGGGCACCTTCCACAAGCGACCATGCAAGAACTGCTCACCGGGGTCGTCCTCGTCGAGGCAGGGCCAGCGCAGTCCCCCCTCCTTCTCCAACCTCTCCCAAGTCATTCCTCGATGCATGGGCGATAGGGCCCTTACCTCCTCCCACACGTCGTGGGCGGTCTGATGCTTCCACCAGGTTGCCCCCATCCTTCTGGCCACGCCCTGGACTATCTCGAGATCGTCGCGAGCGCCGGCCGGAGGTTCGATGGCCTTGCGGACCCGCTGCACCCGACGGTCCGATGAGGTAACGGTGCCTTCCGACTCACACCAGCCGGCCGCAGCCGGCAGCACCACGTCGGCCAGTGCCGCCGTCTTGGTGAAGAAGATGTCTTGGACCACCAGCAGGTCGAGGTTGTTGAGTGCGTGTTCGACATGGTGGGTGTCGGCGTCCGAGACGAGGGGGTTCTCGCCGATCACCCACAGGGCTTTGAGATCTCCGGTACCGGCTGCCGACAACATCTCGCTTACGTTCAGACCCGGCCGGTCGGGGAGCCTGACACTCCAGCTTTCTTCGAAGGGTTTGCGGAGGCTCGGATCGGCGATCGATTGGAATCCGGGGAGGCGGAGTGGAACCGCTCCCATGTCTCCCCCCCCCTGCACATTGTTCTGGCCGCGCAACGGGTTGAGGCCGGCTCCAAAGCGGCCCACCTGGCCGGTGAGGAGGGCGAGGTTGATCAGGGAGTGGACGTTGTCGGTGGCGTTGTGATGCTCGGTGATGCCGAGTGTCCAGCAGATGATGGCTCGATCGGCCTTGGCATAAATCCGCGCCAGCCGTCTGATCTGGTCGGCCGGCACACCGGTTTGGGCCTCGGCCCACTCGGGGGTGGCGGCGGCCACCGAGTCTCGGAACGCCAGGTAGTTGTCGGTGGCGTTGTCGATGAACCAATCGTGCTGGAGGTCCTCACTGATGATGACGTGGGCAAGGGCGTTGGCCAGGGCGATGTCCGACCCGACGTTGAGGGCGAGGTGCTCGTCGGCGAAGGCGGCCGTCGATGTGGAGCGAGGGTCGACCACCGCCAGCTGGGCACCGTTGCGCTTCCCCGCCAGCATGTGGTGAAACATGATCGGATGGGTGTCGCGGGCGTTGGAGCCCCAAAGGACAAGCACATCCGTCTCCTCCAATTCCTGGTAGGAGTTGGTGCCGCCGCCGGCTCCGAACACAGCCGCCAGACCGGCGACCGAAGGAGCGTGTCAGGTACGGTTGCAGCTGTCGATGTTGTTGGTGCCGATGACGGCCCGCATGAACTTCTGGTTGGCGAAGTTCAGCTCGTTGGTGGTCTTCGAGCACGAGAACATTCCCACCGCATGGGGCCCGTGGGCCGCCTTGGTGGTGGAGAGTCCGGTGGCGACCCGATCGAGCGCCTCGTCCCAGGTGGCGGGGCGTAGCTCGTCTCCGACGCGGACCATCGGTACGGTCAACCTTCCCTTGGGCATGTCACCTCCTTCCTCGGCCGAGGCGGTCAGCCCCGGCACCTGTCTGATCGTAATCCCGAACCCAGGGTTCTGGCACGGCTCCAGCCTATGCCAGCGCCCACAGATCATCTGTGGGCGAGGTTGCGCAGACCTGATGACCCGACAGGTGACGATCGGCGAGGATGCGCATAGCCCTTTAAGCC
>CAYUKI010000131.1:0-6369 GCA_964445235.1 uncultured Acidimicrobiia bacterium
GCCGACCGCCCACAGCGCCTGGCCAACATTCCCGTTCAGCAGCGCCACTAGCGCGGCCAGCGCTCCTCCGACGAACGGGCCGATGAACGGCACCAGGTTCAACAGCCCGGAGATCAGGCCGATGATGAGCCAGAACGGCAAGTCGATGGCGGCCAGGCCAATGCTCGAAGCAACGCCGACGATGAAGGCCACAACCAGCTGGCCGCGTACGAAGCCTCCCAAGGCGCGGGCCACTTGCCCGGAGACGTAGACGGCCTCCTCGCGTACCCCTGGAGGTGTCAGCTCCTTGGCCCGCTCCTTGATGCGGGAGGCGTCGAGCAGCAGATAGAAGGCGAGGACCGGCGCCAGCACCATGACCGCCACGACCTCGACCACACCCCGGACAAGACGGCCGGCTCCCGAACCGAAGCCACCCAAGAGGTCCTGGATCTGTTGTTGATTGGCGGGGTCTTGAATCCATTCCCGGATCGTCTCCGAGGTCCACACCGGCCCGAGGTCGATCCCGAGGCTGTCCCCGGTTTGGGTTAGCCAGGCGATGATGCCGTCGTAGAGGCTCGGCAGTTGGCTGGCGAAGTCCGCCGACTGTTCGCGGATCAAGGGCACCAGCAGGAATCCGGCGGCAGTGACGATGCCGGCCAGTACGAGGAAGGCGAAGATGCTTCCCACCGAGCGCGGCACCCGCCGGCGTTCCAATCGGGTGACCGTCGGGTTCAACAGCAGAACCAAGCCGCCGGCGAACACGAGCGGCATCCAGATGATCCGCACCTGGACGGCCGCCCAGACCACCACGAATAGCAGCAGCAACCCTCCGATCGCCGTCCAAATCAACAGCGTCACCCGCCGCAGTGCGTCAACTCGGGGGCTTTCCATTCAGCCCCAGGCTACTCAGGGACCAAGCACAATCAGGGTCGCCCCATCGGCGACCTCGATGCGATATCCATCCCCCCCGGCCGGTGAGCGGTATCCCGTCGAGGTGGCCACCCACCCGGCCGGAACACTGGCGACACCGATGACCTCGGCGGGGACCGATGGTGGAACGATCAACCGATAGACGCCGCTCATCGAGATGGGGACCGGTCCCTCCGTGGGTGCCAAGGCCACTTTCCCCGAGCCCGCCAAGATGAGCCGTTCCAAGGGCAAGGACGCGAAGTCTCCGGCCAAGCCGGCCGCCGACAAGCTCAGCGTCAAGCGGGGCCCGGCTGGTAGGTAAAGCTGCCAGCCCCCAAAGCGGTACCAACCACCGGCATCTTGCTCCGAGATCAGAACCCGGAGGTCACCCTCAAGAACGCTCGAGGTCACAGCCGGCACGCCCACCGACGCACCTCCGGGCAGAGGCGTGACTGCCAGCATGCCGTCGGTGGCGGCCGCCAGTTCGAGTGGACCATCTACGGTGAGAGCGAGCTCGACCGCCGACGCTCCACCCACCTCGATGGTCAATCCCGCCGATGACGAAGGCAGCGGTGGCCACGACGAGTAATGAAGGGCCACCGCCAACACGAGCCAGCTGAAAACGAACAGGGGGCCGATGGCTCCCAGCCGCTTGCGCCGCCGGGCCAAGGGCCAGACAGCCAGCCAGACGATGACCCCGAACCCCGCACCCGGCCAGAGCGACATCATGTCGAGGGCGAGAGACGGTGAGACGACGGTCGTTGCGATGCCGGCGGCGGCGGCAGCGATCACCACGAACACCAGCAGCCACCCGACCATCGGCCAGGCGCTTCGATCCGATCGGCCGGGGGGTGCGTTTCGACCCGGCTGCTCGGGGAGGTGAGGTTGGCCGGCGGCGGTCGGCGGCAGGCCGGCCGCCGGGCCAACCGTCTTCCGCCTGATCACCCCGTGTAGCTCTCTCCCAATACCACCACGATGTCGGCCCCGGTGTCCTCACCGGCGTAGGGCTCCACGACAGCATCCGGGAACTGGGCGGCGAGGATGAAGGCCTCGGGGGCGAATCCGTCCTGGTACCAAACCCGGGAGACCTCCAAGGTCGGCGAGTAGTTAGTGGGGGTCAGAGTCTGATAACCGAGCTGGTCTAGGTTGGCGCTGACCGTCGCCGCCAGACCCGGCCGACCGCCAGAGTTGAGCACGAGCACGATCACCTGTGCAGGGCTGCGGAGCGGGGCGGTGGTCGTCGTGGTGGGCACTGTCGTGGCGGTGGTCGGAGTAGTCGTGGCGGTGGAAGTGGTGGGGCGGGTGGAGGACACGGTGGTCTCAACGGAGGTCGAGGTTCGGGTCGTGGTGGCTACGGTTCCGGCCACTTCCGGCCCATCGTTGCCGTTTCCGATCCGGTTGAAGAGCCAGAGGCCTCCAAACACGATCACGCCCACGGCGATGATGCCTACGATCATGGTTGCGGATTCTCGCCGCAAGCGGCGAGAATCCCCGTCTGCATGGCGCCCTTTGTTCATGGCAGCCTCCGGACCGCGGACGCGCCCGGGACGGCAGACCAACGCCGCTCGAATTCGAGGATTTCCCTATCCATATTGAGAGAGCATGGGGGGAGCCCAGGGTATAGGGGCCGCATCGATACTCAGTGGATTTCCCCGACCCGCCGTGTACCTTGTGGCCGACGCCGGGTTAGCTCAGTCGGCAGAGCACCTCCCTTGTAAAGAGGATGTCGTCGGTTCGATTCCGACACCCGGCTCGGCGGTTTTGCCCGGTTCTTGCCCGGTTCTGGCGCGCCAATCACGACCTCTGGGTCGTACTTGGCGCGCCAAAAGGGGGGAGGGGAAGGGAGCGGCGGACACGGGCGACCTCGAACGCGGCCAAGGCGGCCGCCACAGAGGCGTTGAGGCTCTCGCCAGCGGCCATTGGGATGGCCGCCAGCACATCTACGCGTTTGCGCACCAACTCGGAGAGCCCTTTGCCTTCCCCCCCCGCGACGATCGCCACCGGTTCGGTCAACAACTCGAGGCCGAACAGCGACGTGGCTCCATCACCGGCCAAGCCGACCGACCACACCTGATGGCGCTTCAGTTCGCTGATGACGGCCGCTATCGAAGACACCACGGTGACGCCGATACGTTCGAGGGCGCCGGCCGCCGCCTTGAAGGCCGCCGGTCCCAACGGAACACCACGTCGTCCGGGGACGACCAGGCCAGCCAACCCGGCGGCCTCCACAGATCGGGCGATCGCTCCGAGGTTGTGGGCGTCCTCGAGGTGATCGACCACCATCAAGGCCGGCGGCGTGACCCTCGCCAACAGCGCCTCCAGCGAAAGGGTGGGGAGGGGTCGGGCCGTAGCCACGACGCCCTGGGGAGCGGAGGTGGCCGCTTCCGACGAGACGTCTTCCACGACCTGCACCTTGGCCCCCCCCCGCCGGGCCAGCTCCATCAGCTCGACGTAATCGGCTCGACCGGTCTTCGACCGTTGAACCAGCAATTCCAGCACTCGCCCAGCCGCCACCGCGGCGGCGACGGCGTGGAAGCCCTCGACCCTATCGCCGCGACCAGCGAGCGCCATCGGCGGTGTCTTCCACTGCGACACCTATCAAGCCGAGCCGATCCCTGATGAGGTCGGCTTTAGCAAAATCCCGTTGCTGGCGGGCCTGATTCCTCAATGTCAGGATGTCGTCGAGGAGCGAATCGACCGGTCGGCCGGTTGGGACGGAAAGCTCGGCGGCCAAGGCCGACACCGCCTCGCCGAGGTCTCCCAAGCCGCGTGCTCCGGTCGAGAATCCGAGTACTCCGATCACCTCGGCGACCCCAGCACCCAGGCCATCTGCGTTCCCACCGGCGTCAAGGCGGCGGTTGCCTTCTCTCACGGCATCAAATACCAGCGACAACGCTTCGGGAGTGGCGAAGTCTTCTTCCATCGCCGACACGAAACGAGCCAACAGGTCGTCATCGGGCGCAACAGCGGGATCGATTCGTTCGACGAACCGCTCCACCCGAGCAAATGCTGCGGCGTTCTCCGCCAACAGCTCTTGGGAGAACTCGAGTGGCGAGCGGTAATGGGCGCGCAAATAGAAGAGGCGCACGGCGTTCGGTCCAAACTGGTTGATCGCCTCGGTCAGGTCGACGACATGGCCGGTGGACTTGGCCATCTTCTCGCCACCCAGGTTGACCATGCCGTTGTGCAGCCAGTAGCGAGCGAAGGTCTTGCCGCTTACCCCCTCGGACTGGGCGATCTCGTTCTCATGATGAGGGAAGATCAGATCCGACCCCCCCCCATGGATGTCGAAGGGCTCCCCGAGGTACTGCTCGGCCATCGCCGAACACTCGATATGCCAGCCCGGACGGCCAGGACCCCAGGGCGACGCCCAGTACGGCTCCCCCGGTTTGGCGCTCTTCCAGAGCGCGAAGTCAAGAGGGTCAGCCTTGGCTTCCGAGACCTCCACGCGCGCCCCGGCCAGCAACTCGTCCGGTTTCCGACCTGATAGACGGCCATAGCTCTCCAACATTCTCACCCGGAAATACACGTCACCATCGGCTGGGTAGGCCAGACCCCGCGAGACAAGCCGTTCGATCAGGTCGATCATGGCGGGCACGTGGTCGGTCGCCTTGGGTTCGATGTCCGGCGCTTCAACGTTCAGGGTCGTAAACGCGGCTGCAAACCTCCTCGTCATCGATGCGGCGTGTTCTTGAGCCGAGACGCCGGCCTCGGCAGCGGCGGCAATGATCTTGTCCTCGATGTCGGTGATATTGCGCACGAAGCGAACCCGATAGCCGCGCCAGCGGAGATAGCGTGTGATGACGTCGAAAACGACCGCCGCCCTGCCGTGGCCGAGGTGGGGCAACGACTGGACGGTCGGGCCGCACACGTAGATACCCACCTCCCCCGGGTTCAGGGGGACGAAGTCGACCAACTCTCGACCCAGGGTGTTGTAGACCTTCACGGGCCAGATCGTACGGCGGTCACCACCGCCACCGCCGCCACCCCCTCACCGCGCCCGATGAAGCCGAGACCGTCGGTGGTGGTCGCCTTTACCGAGACACCGCCCTCGTCGACGCCGAGCACCGCCGCCAACCGGGTGCGGATCTGCTCGCGGTGAGGCGCCACCCGAACCGCCTCTGCCACCACCGTGACATCGGCAAAGGCCACTTGGAATCCTCGTTCGCCAGCCCTGGCCACCGCCTCCGCGAGCATCGCCATGCTGTCCGCGCCCTTCCACCGCTCGTCACCGGACGGAAAGAAGGCCCCGATGTCGCCGAGCCCGGCGACTCCAAGCACGGCGTCGGTGACGGCGTGCCCACCCACGTCACCGTCGCTCCAAGCCTCCACGCCCACTGAAGGATCCACCACCACACCGCCCAGAATCAAAGGAGGTGAGCCCCCCAACCGGTGAGCGTCGAAGCCGAAGGCCACCCTCATGGGGCGGGTCGGGCGAAAAGCAGCCGTCCGACCGCGGTACGGGCAGTGCCCACGACCTCGATGTCGACCTGCCGGCCCACACTGGCGGCGCCCCCGTCGATGACCACCATCGTCCCATCATCGAGGTATGCCACTCCTTGTCCCGGTTCGGCCCCGGTGCGCACCACGGCCACCTGGAGGCGTTCGCCGGCGCCGATCTCGGGTTTGAGGGCCTCGGAGAGGGAGTGAGGATTGACGACGGAGATCCCGCGCAGCTCGGCGGCTTTGGCCAGGTTGTGATCGGTCGTGACCAGGCTTGCCCCCCCCCGCTCAGCGAGAGCCACCAGCTTGGCATCGACGTCGGCATGTTCGGGAACACTGTCGTCCACCACCACCACCCCGAAGCGATCCCGGAGGGCATCGATCACATCCAGGCCGCGACGCCCCCGCCGACGGCGCGATTGGTCACCGGAGTCGGCCAGTGACTGCAGCTCGTCGAGGACGAAAGACGCCACCTGGATCGGACCCGCCAAGAGCGCGGCCATGTGCAGAACCCGGCCGTCGATGGCTGCCGAGCTGTCCATGAGCACCCCCCCGGACACGGTTGGCCGCCGATGATGAAGCCCGGCGAGCGCGAAGAGGTCGCTGGCCCGCGCCGAGAAGATGCGAGCCGAAAAAACCGAGGTGATCAGAACTACCAGACCCGACAAAGGCCAGGCCAGCGCCGTGGGGAGGAAGAACACCAGTGGTATCGAAAGGGCGATTCCCACTACCAAGCCGACCAGCACGCCGAATGCCCCGGCGAAGAGCTCCGGACCGCTGCTGCGCGATACGAGGCGGGGAGCGTGGTCGACCCGGCGGCGGAGAGCTCTCCCGGCGACGCCGCCGAGGACGTAGCCCACGCCGGCGCCAAGGACAGCACCGGTGGCACTCGCCGATGGTGAAGAGCTCAGGATGTTGGGTCCGACACCATAACCAAACCCGGTCAAGGTGAGGGTTATGAGAAGGCGGACGGCTTCGACGAACACCTAGTGCTCCGTCTGGGAAATAGCGTGAGGGTATCGGCGAGGCCACGGCGTT
>CAYUKI010000132.1:0-6357 GCA_964445235.1 uncultured Acidimicrobiia bacterium
TCATCTGCGAGAGCTGGCCGCCGGCTTCGCCAGCCGGGCCGCCGCCCTCAACCTGAGGTTTACTGCCGGGGTCGAGCCCACCGGCCTCCGCGTCGTCGATCCGGACCGCCTCACCCAGGTGGTGGCCAACTTGGTGGAGAACGCCCTGCGCTACACCCCCGAGGCCGGCGAGGTCGACCTGACGGTGGGTACGGCCGGGAACGTCGTGCACGTGGTGGTTCGCGACAATGGGCCGGGCATCGACCCCGACGATCTTCCCCGGATCTTCGAGAAGTTCTTTGTTGCCCAGAAGTATCGGCGGGTGCGGCCGGAGGGTTCCGGGCTCGGCCTTTCGATCGTCGCCCAGCTGGTGGAGAAGATGGGTGGCACCGTCAATGCCGACTCTCGGCCGGGCGCCGGCACGACCATCTCGGTCGCATTGCCGGCTCCGGTGGCCTGACCGACCATGGTTAGCCCCTCGCTTACCATTGCCGCGTGCTGGACGAGATCATCGCCTCGACCCGGAGGAGGCTCGACGACCTACGAGCTCGGGAGTCCGAGTTGCGGGCTCTCCCTGCGGTCGGGCCGCGGCGCGACTTCGAGAGCGCCCTCGGCCGCGGGGGCCGGCACGTCATCGCCGAGTTCAAACGCCGTTCGCCGTCTCGAGGGGAGCTGGCCGCCGGGCTCGAACCGGCGCCCACCGCCCGCCAGTACGCCGCGGGCGGCGCCTCCGCCCTGTCGGTGCTGACCGAGCCAGACCACTTCCTCGGCAGCCCCGCCGACCTGGTGGCCGCTCGGGAGGCGACGAACCTGCCGGTGCTCCGGAAGGACTTCATCCTCGAGGCGGTCCAGATCTGGGAAGCGAGGGCGATGGGCGCGGATGCCGTGCTGCTCATCGTGGCGCTGCTCGGTGATGCTGTGCTAGCCGAGTTGATCCTCGAGGCGAAGAGGGAAGGTTTGGCAGCCTTGGTCGAGGTCCACGACGAGGACGAGGTCCGCCGGGCTCTCGAGGCCGGCGCCGGCCTGGTCGGTGTGAACAACCGCGACCTCACCACCTTCCAGGTCGATCTCGGCACGGCCGAGCGTCTGGCGCCCCGGTTGGAGGGGGTGGTGCGGGTTGCCGAGTCGGCCATTACCTCGGCCGCCGACGCGGCGCGGATGTGGGCGGTCGGGTTCGACGCGATCCTGGTCGGCGAGAGCCTGTTGAGATCGGGTGACCCGGGCCGTCTGATCGCCGAGTTGAAGGCGGCGTCGTGACCTGGGTGAAGGTCTGTGGTCTGCGCGACGCGCGGGGAATCGAGGCCGCTGTGTCCGCCGGGGCCGACGCCGTCGGTTTCGTGCTCGTGCCCGCTTCGCCCCGATGGGTCTCGCCTGAACAGGCGGCCGGCTTGGCCGCCGGCATGTCGGCTACAGCGGTGATCCTTACAGTCGACCTCCCGCCCGACGAAGTCCTCGGCCTGGCCGTCGCCATCGGCGCCGGAGGCGTCCAGCCCTACGGCCACCACGCTGCCGCGGTCGCGGCCGCCGCCGCCCGGCAGGGCCTGCTGGTGCTGCGGCCGGTGTCGATCGACGGGCCGACCAGTTTCGACCACATACCCACCGACCAGCTGCCGTTGGCGGACTCGGCAGGCACGTTCGAGAACGGAGGCGCGGCCGTCCACGGGGGGACTGGCCGGGTGTTCAAGTGGTCGCACCTCCGGTCGAGCGAACGGGCCTTCGTCCTGGCCGGGGGCTTGGGGCCCGACAACGTCGGAAGGGCCGTCGCCGAAGTCCGCCCGTATGGTGTCGATGCATCTTCGAGGCTCGAGGCGTCTCCCGGCGTGAAGGATCCTGAACTGATCAGACGTTTCGTCCGGGCCGCCAAGGACCAGCCATGACCGGGTTCCGGCTGGACCGCCCCGACGCCTCCGGTCGCTTCGGTGAGTTCGGAGGCCGATTTGCCCCAGAGACGCTGATGCCCGCACTCATCGAGTTGGAAAGGGAGTTTGTTTCGGCCTGGTCGGACCAAGCCTTCGTTGGTGAATTCCACCGGCTGCTCCGGGAGTACGTCGGCCGTCCCACCCCAATGCATCTCGCCGCCCGGCTGTCGAAGCGTTTGGGTGTGGAGTTGTACCTGAAGCGAGAGGACCTGGCTCATACCGGCGCCCACAAGATCAACAATGCACTCGGGCAAGGTCTGCTCGCCAAGCGAATGGGCAAGCCGCGGGTCATCGCCGAGACCGGCGCCGGCCAGCACGGAGTGGCCACAGCAACGGCCGCGGCGTTTCTTGGTCTGGAATGTGCCGTCTACATGGGCGAGGTCGACATCGAGCGACAAGCGCTCAACGTGTTACGAATGAGGCTGCTTGGGGCGGAGGTGATACCGGTCACCTCGGGTGCCCGGACCCTCAAGGATGCCGTCTCCGAGGCGATGCGGGACTGGGTGCGCACGGTCGAGGGCACCCACTACATAATCGGCTCGGTGGTCGGGCCGCACCCGTTTCCATGGATGGTGCGCGAGTTCCAAAAGGTCATCGGGGAAGAGGCAATCGTTCAGTTCGGGGGGGGGCACCCCGACGTGGTGGTGGCCTGTGTCGGGGGAGGTTCGAACTCGATGGGAATCTTCTATCCGTTTGCTGGCCGCGGGGTGGAATTGGTGGGAGTGGAGGCAGGTGGATTCGGCCTGGAGACCGGCCGCCACGGGGCCTCGATTAGTGCGGGAAGTCCGGGAGTCCTCCATGGTGCGTGGACCTACCTGCTCCAGGACGAAGAAGGCCAAGTAATGGAGGCCCACTCGATCTCGGCGGGTCTCGACTACCCGGGGGTGGGTCCGGAGCACGCCTACTTCGCCGCGACCGGATTGGCCCGCTACGTTTCGGTCACCGACGAGGAATCCTTGCGGGGCGTGGAGTTGCTTGCTCGAACCGAAGGAATCATCCCCGCCCTCGAATCGGCCCATGCCGTGGCGTGGGTCGCCAGGCAGGCTGAGGAGCTGGCCGGCAAGAAGGTGTTGCTGTGCCTCTCCGGCCGAGGCGACAAAGACGTGGAGCAGATCGCTCGTCATGGGCACTGATTCGACGGGTGCGACCCGGTTACGCCGGCTCTTCGACCGAACCAGGGCCGAGGGTCGGACGGCACTGCTTCCTTTCATGATGGCCGGGCTACCGGACCGAGACGGTTCGGTGTCGATATTTGCGGCCCTGGCTGAGGCCGGCGCCGACGCCTTCGAGGTGGGTTTTCCGTATTCGGATCCGCTCATGGACGGTCCGGTAATCCAGACGGCCGCCGCTCGTGCGCTGGAGGCGGGAGCGAACTTGCAGCGGAGTTTTGAGGTGCTCGCCAAGGTGGCAGCACTCGGAAAGCCCACTCTGGCGATGACCTACGCCAATCCCGTAGCGAGAATCGGGCCGGAGCTTTTCTGCCGGCAGGTGGCAGCCGCCGGAGCCGACGGTCTGATCGTGGCGGACCTGCCTCTGGAGGAAGCCGGCCCCTTCTTGGAGGGTGCTCGGCGAGCCGCCATCGGTCTGGTGCTATTCGTGGCACCGACCAGCGACGACGAGCGCCTGGCCCGCGTGGCGGCAGCCGAACCGGCATTCATCTACGGCGTCGCTGAGCTGGGCGTGACCGGTGAGCGAAGGGAAAGTTCCGATCATGCCGTCCGTCTGGCCCAGCGTGTGAAGCGAGTGACCGACCTTCCCTTGGTCCTCGGAGTGGGGATTTCCAGCGCTCAACAGGCCAAAGCCTTGGCCGGCGTCGCCGACGGGATCATCGTCGGTTCGGCCTTGGTGCGCCGGGTCCTGGAGGCGGGTTCTCTCGATGAAGGGAAAGCAGCGGTGCGGTCTGCGGTGGCCGAGTTGGCGGCAGCGCTCCGTTAACCGGCCGGGGACCCGGAGCTAGGCCCCTTGGCTTTACCTCTTGTGGGTGTTAGCCGGCTTGGGCAACTGCTCCCCAAGGTCCGGCTCGGACGACTCCCCCCCACGCTGGCTGCGAGCAGACTCGGGTGAGCCGGAAGGGTGGTCACGGGGCCCACCGCGCTTGCCGGCGAGCCGGTCGGCTCTTGCCTGGCGAGACTGAGCACTGAGGGCGGTGGCAAGCTCCTCGGCAAGCCGGTCGAGGTTCTCTTCGGTCATTTGCACCACGGCGACGAGTTTCCTAGACACTTTGGTAGCCCCTTGCGGATCGCCTCTCCAATGAGTACTCGACAATATCGAGGACCTCAGAACCAGGAGGAGCCGCCCTCGAAGCCGGCTGGCACCTCTGAGGACCAGGGCACCCGAGCCCCATCTCCGAGTTTCCGCCCGAGAGGCTGTCGCAAGCCCGAGGATACGAGCGCCTCTCCACCCTACGGCGCGTCCACAATCTGTCGGAGCCGGTGGTTGTAGGTGTCGGCCACCCACAGGCTTGCCCACCGGTGGCTATGCCTCCGATCTGGTTGAAGAGGGCCGAAGGTCCGGTCCCATCGGCGAAGCCCAGCGTGAACCCAGCGATGTCGCTGAAGAGCCCACTCGTCTTATCCCATCGGCGGATCACGCTGAAGTCCTTCAACCCGTACAGGTACTGGCCGGCCGACTCCAAGGTCAGCGGGGACACGGTGCCGGCGTCATTCCCGCGGCGTTCCGATGCACTACCGAAACGATTATTGAAGTGGCAATGGTAGAAGGTCGGATCCAGCCCCCGGCGGGACGACTCCTGAAGCGTCAATGAACACCTCGGTCAAGCAGGAAGTCAAGAAGTGCGACCGCGAAGGGAATCGACAGCGCTTCTGAGTTCACGGCCAGCGTATGTACGGATTGGCCGGTCCGGCACATCCGCTCGGGGGAGCTATCGACCGGAAGAACACCGGTTTCAAGAAGCGGCTCCGCGCGCTTCTGGCTGACATCGTGCCATGCGGTCCACTAGGGGTTGTCGTTGGGGGCGGGATGGCTGCGGGTGAGCGGGCCACCCCCAAGTCCAAGAGAAGTGTCAGAGGGGTAGGAATTGTCGGTGGCGGGTTGTACGATCCGAACAGACGTTCGATGATTGGAGTCGGGGTGGGAGAGGTGGGCGTATTACCACCGGGGTTTGATGAGATAGAACCAGGCCTCATGCTGGCCTCCTTGCTCGCCACGGTTGAGAGTGAGGAGCTATCCGGTTACGAGCATGTCCTCGTGTTGCGGGCCCATCAGAAGATGGCCTCCTACTTCTCGGCGCAGATGTATGAGGAGATGGCTTCGATCGCGGATCTGATGGGACAGATCGACGAGGATCCCGAGTGGGCCGCCGCATCTGCCGCCGCCGAGATCAGGGCCGCCTTGCGTCTGACTCGACGAGCCGCCGATGCCGAGTTGGCCTTGGCGGTCGATTTGAAAAAGCGCCTCCCTCGGGTTTGGGAGGCCCTTTCCGCCGGTGAGATCGATCTACGCCGGGCCAGGGTGATGGTCTATGGCACCGAACATCTCCTCGAGGACACTGCCCGAGTGGTGGTCGAGCGGATCATCGGACCGGCGACGAGGTTGACGACCGGCCAGTTGAGCTCCCTACTCCGCCGGGTTTGCATCCAAGCCAAGCCCGAGGATGCCGCCAGCCGGTATGAGCAAGCCGTTACCGACCGGCGGATCATCTCGGAGTCGTCGGTGGAGGGGACGGCCAACCTGGCCGGCCTCGATCTACCTCCAGACCGGGTAGTGGCGGCGATGCGGCGAATCACCAACCTGGCCCAGAGCCTCAAGCGAGCCGACGAGGGGCGCAGCATCGACCAGCTCCGGGCCGACGTGTTCTTGGACCTGCTCTGTGGCTCCGCCCGCCGCGGCCACGCCCGTCAAGGGGTGGTCGATATCGGGGTGGACCTGGCAACCTTGACCCGACTCGCCAACGATCCCGGCGAGCTAGCCGGATACGGTCCGGTCATTGCCGACATCGCCCGCCAGGTGGCTGAACAACAGCCCGACGCGGTATGGCGGTGGACCGTCACCGACCCCGACACCGGCCAGACCATCCACAACGGCATCACCCGCCGGCGACCCACCACCGGACAGCGCCGGCAGGTCGAAAGTCGCAACTCCACCTGCATCTTCCCAGGTTGTCGAATGCCGGCCACTGATTGCGACCTCGACCACCGCATCCCGTGGGCAGAAGGCGGACATACCAGCGTCGAGCAGCTGGTCCCCCTCTGTCGCCACGACCACCAGATCAGACACCGATTCGGTTGGAAACACCAACCGCTGGCAAACGGCGATCACCAGTGGATCAGCCGCCTCGGTCATCAATACACCACCAGCGGCCGCTCACCGTGAGATTCGGAGGTGGCTCGCTTCCCGGTGGGTCTACCACCATCCCAATGAGTTTCCCGCAGTTGAGGCACTTATCGCAGGAGCCTTTGCTAATGGTGATGTGTTCGCTGATGTCGCACAGGGGTGCGTC
>CAYUKI010000133.1:0-6342 GCA_964445235.1 uncultured Acidimicrobiia bacterium
CTTGGGTTCGCGCCGCCCCATCGAGCATGGAGAACTCAGTGTGGACGTGGAGGTGAGCGAATGACATGGCTGTGGTTCGCGCACCTTAGTCCTGACGCCCCCGCGACGAGGTTTCCCAGACAGAGCACTAGGACAGAAGGGTGGCGATGGCGACCAGGACCACACCCAAGGCAGCTGACAGACGAAGCGGTCCGCTCCGGCGATCGGAGGGGAGACGGCGCCAGATCTCGCCGACCAGCAGGCCGGCCAACAAACCCCCGAGATGGCCCTGCCAGGACACTTGGGGCACCAGCAGGGGAAAGATGGCGTTCACCAGCAGCAGCATTTGGAGCTGACCGAGAGCCAGTCGACCTCGCACGGTGTGGCGGGCGTGGTAGGCCTGGCCCAGCCAAAGCCCGATCAAACCGAAGATCGCCCCCGATGCCCCCACCAATGCTGTGTTGCGATCGTGGAGATGAAAGGCCATCACCCCCCCGCCTGCTGCTCCCGCCAGGTAGAGGCCGAGAAAAGGCAGGGAACCCACCTGGCGCTCGATCACCGACCCAAAACTGGTTAAGGCCCACATGTTGAACAGCAAGTGAAAGGCCCCGGCATGGAGCAGGGCGGCGGTGACGACTCGCCACCACTCACCGGCCTCCACCAACCAGTTGGCCTGAATCAAAGCGTTCTCGACCGAAGTACCGAATTCTGGAAAGATCCAATCGATGATGAAAACTGCCACCGTGACCGCCAGGATGGCGGTGGTCACCGGCGCTCCCGCCGTATTGAGGCCGGGCCTCCCCCGTCCGGCGTGAACGATCTTCTGCCGGCCGGCGTCCTTTAGGCACTCCGGGCACTTCTGACCAACGGCGGCGTCCACCGAACAGGTAGAGCAGATGGGCCGTCCGCAGTCTGAACACGACAACCCGGTGGCACGATTCGGATGCCGGTAGCACACGGCGGTGGGGGTCGTCACCGGTTCACCGTAACCGAAAGGGGCAACTGGCCAAGGTCCGGATCCCCGAGCGTCGCTAGGAACTCCACGAGATCGGCGTCCGGTGGAGCTTCTATCTCCATCGCCGCGCCGGTCTTTGGATGCGGGAAGGCCAACCGCCAAGCGTGGAGCCAGAGGCGGGGAGCATCAATCCGAGCGCCGTAGGTGCGGTCTCCTGCCACCGGATGGCCGATTCCGGCCATGTGGACCCTGATCTGGTGGGTCCGTCCTGTTTCCAAGTCAACTTGGAGTAGCGAACAGCTCGGTCGATCCCAGCCCGCCAGTCGGCGGTAGTGGGTACGGGCCGGTTTGCCATCCGACACCATCGCCCTTCTGGTCGGGACCCCCGGGTCCCTTCCGATGGGGGCATCGACGGTCCCCCGGGGGGGGTCGACGCACCCCTCCACCAATGCCAGGTAACTGCGATGGATGCGCCGCGCCGCCAGGGCCGTAGCGAGGTCCCGATGACTCTGGGCGGTGCGGGCGATCAACAACAACCCGGAAGTGTCTTTGTCGAGCCGGTGCACGATGCCCCAGCGGCCCGGTTCACCCACCCCGACCAATTCGGGCCAGTCCGCCGCCAGCGTATCGGCGAGTGTGCCGCCAGGCCGACCAGCGCCCGGATGGACCGTCACCCCGGCGGGCTTGGCGATGACGAGGAACTCCGCTTCCTCGAGGATCACCCGGTAAGAGACCCGTTGTATGGGAACCGGTTCAGCCTGCATGGGTTCGAACTCGATCACCGAGCCGGCCGCCACCCGCTCAGCCGGGGCGAGTACCACCCCCCCCCGACGAACAGCGCCTTGTTCCACCAGACGGCGGGCCTCCGTGCGGCTGAGGCCGGCCAGGACCGCCACCACTTTGTCGGCGCGCTCCCCGTCGAGCCGGTGCGGCACCTCAGCGATCATGACCGAACAGCGATCGGGCCAGCAGCAGCGTCACTGCCACCGTCACGGCGGAGTCGGCGACGTTGAACGTCGGGATGGGCGAGAGTCGAATCCAGTCGATGACCTTTCCGTCCAAGAATCCGTCACCGCGAAAGATCCGGTCTGCCAGATTGCCGACGGCACCCCCAAGGATGAGGCCGAAGGCGGTCACCTCGGTTCGGGACTTGGCCGACAGCAGGGCATGCCCCACCACCCCGACCGCCACCGCCGCTGCCAGACCGAGGAACGGACCGGCATTGCGAAACAAGGAGAAGGCTGCGCCCGGGTTCTCCGCGTATTCGAACCACAGGAGACCCGGCACCACCTCGACCAGCCGCCCGGCGAAGTGAGCGGCGGCCCACCGCTTGCTGACGAGGTCGAGCACGAGCACCGCCGCGCCGATGAGGGAAGCGATGGTCAGCGCTTGGCGGCGCACGTCACGCACAGGGTGGCGTAAGGGAGCACCTCCAAACGTGCCACCGGTATGCGTTGGCCGCAGGATTCACACGTCCCGTAGAGCCCCGCGTCCATACGAGCAAGGGCGTGCTCCACCTTCTGGAGGAGGTCCACCGAATTCTGTTCGATGGACAACTCCTTCTCATATTCGAACGCCATCGAACCTGCCTCGGCGGAGGCCGGGTCGGCGCTCCGTTCGGCCGAGGTCTCGGTGAGGCGGGCCTCCTCGCGTTCCTGAACGTGTTCGGCGATCAGGTCTGACAGCCGTTCCCGCTCGGATTCGAGGGCGGAACGGAGCTTCTTCTTGGTGGTACCTGCTAGCTCGCGTGCCATGAGGACCGGCAAGATACCAGCCCCATCACGCTATCCCGGTAACAGTCGAGCCGCCTCGGCGAGCGTGAGCGGCTCGCAGCGGAACACCTTGCGACGACTGGCGCCCCCCTCCGCTAACTCGACCTTGACCCCCAGAGCCGCCGCCAGCAGGGTCGACACCTCGGCCGTGGCCCGGCCGCCCTCGGGTGGGGCCGCCACCCGCACCTTGAGCATGTCTCGACCGTAGGGCCCGACCAGCTCGCTCCGCGAGGCCCCCGGCACCACCCAGACCTTCACGAGAACCGACCGTCCTTCGACCGAGAGATAGCCCGCCACCGCACGAACCTAGTGCACCGTCGCACTAGCCACGGGTAAAGGCGCGTCGGCGGAGCCACCGCGCTCTTAACATCGGCGGTCATGCCCGGTGACTTCCAGCGCGTCCCCTCCGAGGTCGAATTCCCCGCCCTCGAAAGACAGGTCCTCGACCTGTGGGACCGCCTGGACGCCTTTGCCGAATCGGTCCGGATGAGACCGGCAGGCCGCGAATACACCTTCTACGACGGTCCTCCCTTCCCCACCGGCAGCCCCCACTACGGAACTCTGCTGGCGAGCGTCATCAAGGACATCGTGCCCCGCTACTGGACGATGAAAGGCTTCCGAGTCGAACGCCGTTTCGGTTGGGACACCCACGGACTCCCCATCGAGATGGAGGTGGAAAAACAGCTCGGCATCAGTGGACCGCGGGCCATCGCCGAACACGGGGTCGGCAACTACATCGAGGCATGCCGGGCCCTGGTGCAGACGAACACCGACACCTGGGAACGGATCCTCCGACGGCTGGGCCGCTGGGTCGATTTCCGCAACGACTACAAGACCATGGACCTGTCGTTCATGGAGACGGTCTGGTGGGTGTTCAAGAGCCTGTGGGATTCGGGCCTCGTCTACCGCGACTTCAAGGTGCTGCCCTACTCATGGGGAGCCACCACGCCGCTCTCCAACTTCGAGGCCGGGCTCGACTATCGCGACGTCGATGACCCCGCCATCACCCTGCGCTTTCGAGTGCTCGACGACCACGGTCCGGCCCGGCGGGGCGACTGGCTACTGGTTTGGACCACCACACCCTGGACGCTCCCCGGCAATCTGGCCGTGGCGGTCGGAGAGGACATCCGTTACGCACGGATCGCCGACGGCGAGGACCATTACTGGGTGGCCGAGGCCCGGGTGGGCTCGGTTTGGAGGACTTCCTCACACCCCCCCCCGGCCGGCGGTCCTTTACCGCCTACGACCGTAGCGATGGCCGCCGGCTCCGGCCTGGTCGGGCTCTCTTATCGACCCCCCTTCGACTACTTCGGGGAGGAACGAGACCGGGGTGCGTTCCGAGTCATCAGTTCCGACGCCGTGACCACCGAGGAGGGCACCGGTCTCGTCCACATGGCCCCCGCCTACGGCGAGGCGGACTTCCTCGCTCTCCAAGCGGCCGGTCTCGACGTCCTCGTCGACCCGATCGACGCCGAAGCTCGGTTCACCGACGTCGTCCCGGAGGTGGCAGGACTGAACGTCAAGGACGCCGACCCGATTCTCATCGATCTGCTCAAGAAGAGCGGTGCCCTGGTTCACCGCGGCCAGATCCGCCACTCCTACCCATTCTGCTACCGAACCGGCACACCTCTCATATACAAGGCCATCCCCACCTGGTTTGTGCGGGTGGAGCGGATCCGCGCCCGTATGGCCGAGCTCAACCGGCGAATCCATTGGGTGCCCGAACACGTCGGTAGCAAACGCTTCGGGAATTGGTTGGAGGACGCACGGGACTGGGCCATCTCTCGAAACCGCTACTGGGGCTCGTGCATCCCGGTCTGGGAGTGCGAGGGCTGCCACCGGCAGGTATGCGTAGGGTCGATCGACGAACTGGCCGGGTTGTCGACAGTGCGCCTGAGCGACCTGCACAAGCACTACGTCGACCCGGTGACCTGGGAATGCGATTGTGGAGGAACCATGCGCAGGGTGCCTGAGGTGCTCGACTGCTGGTTCGAGTCCGGTTCCATGCCCTACGGCCAGGTGCATTACCCATTCGAGAACCGAGAGCGCTTCGAAGCCACCTTTCCGGCCCAGTACATCGCCGAGGGCCTCGACCAGACCCGCGGTTGGTTCTATACCCTTCTCGTCCTCTCCACGGCGCTCTTCGACCGGGAACCGTTCGAGAACTGTGTCGTCAATGGGCTCATCCTCGCCCCCGACGGCCGCAAGATGTCCAAGAGCCTCAAGAACTACGACGACCCCGAGCTGCTGATCGAGGAATTCGGCGCCGATGCTCTCCGTGCCTACCTGATCAATTCGCCGGTGCTGCGGGCCGAACCGTTGCGCTTCTCACGGGATGGTGTGCGGGAGGTGGTCCGCACCGTCCTCCTGCCGCTGTGGAACACGTATTCGTTCTTCACGACCTACGCCGAAGCCGACGGCATCACCTTGGCCGATCTCGCCGCCGCTCCCCCGAAGGCTGAGCGGCCCGAACTAGACCGTTGGATCCTGTCGGTGCTGCAAACGCTGATCGCCTCGGTCAACCGGGAGATGGAGGGCTACTACCTCTACGCCGTCGTACCACCCGTGATCGGATTCATCGACGATGTCACCAATTGGTACGTGCGCAGGTCTCGCCGCCGGTTCTGGCGTTCCCGGCAGGCCGGCGACCAAGACAAGCTGGCAGCCTTCGCCACCCTCTACGAGGTATTGGTCGCCTTCTCCAAAGTGCTGGCGCCGGTTCTGCCGTTCGTCACCGAGACGATGTACCAAGGGATGGTGGCAAGGTTCGGCGGGCCGGCGAGCGTCCACCACGTTGATTTCCCGGTGGTGGAGGAGAGTCTGATCGATCCGGCTCTCGAACAAACGATGTCAATCGTTCGGTCGGTGGTTGCCCTTGGCCACTCGCTACGCAAGACCCACAGCCTACGGGTGCGCCAACCGTTGCGCCGTCTCACGATTCTCACTCACGATCCGCTGGTGATGGCGGCCGTCGAGTCACACTCAGACCTGCTGGCCGAAGAGGTCAACGTGAAGGAAGTGGCAGTGGGAAGCGATGAAGGGTCGCTGGTGACCATGGCGGCCCGCCCCGACTGGAAACGGCTCGGGCCGCGCCTCGGTGCCCGGATGAAGGAGATGGAAGCCCTCATCGGAGAGCTGGACGGAAGGCAACTGAGCCGTCTCCTCGACGGGGAGACCTTGACGCTGGGCGGAGAGACGGTCCAAAAGGACGACGTGGTCATGATCCGCACACCCCTCCCCGGAAAGGTGGTCACCTCCGAGGGCGAGCTGGCCGTCGCTCTCGACATCACCATCGACCCGGCCCTCCGCCGGGAGGGGTGGGCCCGTGACATCGTCAGCCGGCTCCAGCAGGTCAGACGTCAGCTGGACCTGGACGTCACCGACCGCATCCTCGTGTACTGGTGGTCCGACCATTCCGAGGCGGAGCACGTCCTGTCCGAGTATTCGACCTTCATCGCCGCCGAGGTGCTGGCCGAGGTCGTGGCCAGGGACTCTGCGCCGGCTGGGGAAACCCTGGTGTTCGACGGCCACGCTCTGTCGCTTCGGGTGGTGCCCACCCGTCGTCCCGACGGAGCTTCCGATGCTCCGTCTGGGAAATAGCGTGAGGGTATCGGCGAGGCCACGGCGTTCCTGGCC
>CAYUKI010000134.1:0-6314 GCA_964445235.1 uncultured Acidimicrobiia bacterium
CGCGAAGAATGCGCGTCACTATGAGAACGATAATTGGGCTGGCGCTGATGACATCGCGGAGCTAAACGCCTGCCCAAACCGCCGCCGTCGCGATGCGGCGGGCCACCTCGGTGGGCCAGCCGTCCTGTTGGGCGACGAACGGCCCGCTGGCGAAGCCGAGTAGCGCGGCCGCCGCCCGCAGCCGTAACTCCGCGGAATCCCAGGCCGACCACAGTTGGGAACCATCGCCAGCGATCGCTTCGAGGTGGGCCAGCAGCCCGGCCAAGTCGTCGGCCCGCTGCCCGAACCCTGCGGAGTCGATATCGACGAGAGCCAGCTGGCCGTCGGGTCCCACCAAGATCTGACCGGCGTGGAGGTCGCCATGAACCGGGACTTCGACACCCACAGACGTCTTCTGTAACGCCGCGACCACTCCGGAGAGCAGACCGGCATTGGGGGGGGAGATGAGCGAGAGCAGCCGAGCGTGCTCAGCCGCACGGGTCACCGGAGAAACGACCGGTCGCGGCCACCCCGGCAGCCGGTCGAGAAGGGCGGACAAGGCCGTCGGATCCAGCTGTTCGGCGCCGGCGGCAGAGAGCGGGACGCCTTCCAGGGCATCGAGGATGACGAGACCAGCCTCAGACGACCACCCCACCGATCGCGGCACCGGCAACCCAGCCATGGCGCGGTGCAGCGATTGCAGGTCCGCCACCCGATGGGGCCTCACCACCTTGGCGAACATACGGTGAGAAGGCGTGGCGATTTCCACCACCGCCCGCCGACCCGGCCGGTAGGAACGGGCCTCCACCGCCGTGGCCGCATCGCTAACCCCTAGTTGTTCGAGCAGCCCGCCGAGGCGGTCAGGATCGAACAGGTAGGCCAGACCGGGTAACCACGGATCGTTCGGATATATCCAGAGAGCGATCCGGGTCGAGCCGTCGGTGGCGATGACTGCTCCGGTGGTGGGCAGCTTGCCGCCAGCCTGGGCGACGACGAGGCGGACTCCGGATTGGTCGCCCTCGAACTCGACCTCATACGCGACGGTGAGGGAGTGATCGAGCTTGCAGACGATCTGGTGGGGTCGGTAGGCGACCACGTTGGAACCGACCTCGGCAGCCACGGTGGCAAGAAGGCCGGCGACGTCCTCGGAAAGCAACACCGACCCGGCCGGGACGGCCGGGTCGGTGATTAGCTCGGGTGGTATGGCAGTAAGTTCGATTGCCCTGTTCTAGTCGTCGTCGTCGGTACCGGACCTGCTCACCGGCGAGGGGGGTGTCGGCGGGGTGACGGGGGAAGGCGTCGACGGAGGTGACAACGGGCTGGCGGGGCTGGCTGGGCTTGGGGTCGAAACCGGGCTCTGCGTCGACACAACACTCTGCACCGCCACAGCGGAGACCGGACTCGGTGCCGTCTGCACGGACACGAGGGTGGTCGACGTAGTCGACGTAGTTGTGCTGGTTACTTGTAGTGCAGCGACGTCGCTGAGCCGCAGCTCGGCCGGGTTGCTGCCTGGGGCGCCCAATGCCGCACCCGCTCCCAACGCCACCGACAGGGTGACCCCTCCCGAGACGATCTTCCATTTGTTCGGTACGACCATTTCACACTCCTATCCCTGGTCTGCGATAAAGCTAACTCCCCGCTCTTGGATGCACATCAAGAAGACCTCAAGGTACGTTCAAGAAACAGATGGGACGGGCGGAAATGGGTCTCCCGCCCCAGTCGAGAAATCAGCCCACGGCCTCGGCGGAGGCCTCGTCGATCGTCCTGTTGTTGATGATCCGCGCCGTGCCGGCCGCCAGGAGCACCCACGCCGCCGCTGCCACGAAGAATGGAGCGCGCAGGCCGGCCGCCTTGGCGATAACCCCTCCCAGCACGGCACCGATTGGTTGGGAGCCCCACGCCAGCAGGCGCGCCGCTCCCGCCACCCGGCCGCGCAGCTGATCGGGCGTGAGCGACTGCCGGAGGGTCACCGAAACCGTGTTCCAGGTGGTGATGAGCACGCCGTAGCCGAAGAGGATGACACCTGTCAGGTAGGGATTGGAGAGTGAGCCGGCCAGGACCGCCAGCACAGCTTGGGCAACGATCGTGCTCTGTGCCGTGGTTCCCTGACCCAAACGCCGAACGATGAGAGGGGCAACGAAGGCGCCGGTGAGGCCGCCGAGGCCGATAGCGGTGAGCAACACCCCATAACCGAACTCGGATACCCCGAGGATGTCTTGGGCGAAGAGCACGAACACCGACACGATGGCCGTGCCGAAGAGGTTGGTGATACCAGCCATCGAAGCGAGGGTGCGAAGCACACGATGGCGGAGCAGCCACCGCAACCCTTCTCCGACATCGGCGCGCAGTGTCGTGATGACCGCTCGTTCGGCCCTGAAGGAGCCGGTCAGGGCGGCCACGAGGCCGGCGGCCACAAAGAAGGTGGCGGCGTCGAAGTAGAAGGGGAGAGCCGCCATAAACCCGAACAACACCGCTCCGAGCGGTGGACCGACAAACGAGTTGCCGACGAACTCGGCTGCCTGGCGCCGTCCGTTGGCCGTGGCCAGCTGATCTCGGGCAACCAGGGAGGGAACGATCGCCTCGGAGGCCGGGTCGAAGAACGTCTCCGCTAGACCCAGGGCGAAGGCGGCAAGATACAACAGCGGCAGGTTGACCATCCCGGCCCCGACTGCCACCGCGAGTCCGACCACGATCCCCCCCCGGACGAGATCGGTGATCACCATCACTCGTCGCCGGTCCATGCGGTCGACGAGGGCTCCCGAAATCACCGCCATCAGGAACCAGGGAAGCTGGAGGGCGAAGGTGACACCGGCCACCTGCAACGGGTCGCGGGTCAGGGTGGCGACGAGCAACGGGAACGCCACACCGCCCACTCCATCCCCGAGGTTGGAGATGGCGGCAGCGGTAAGGAGCCTGCCGAACCGGGAGCCGAGACCTCGGCTGTCCTTCAATTCCGCCCGGCGGTCGTCATGGGCGATCGACCCTAATTCCTCGCCGAATCGCCAGGGCGGCAGATCTCCAACATCGATGAAGCTGTCCTGGTCTGGCGACGTCGAGGCCGACCGAAACTACGCCACCGGGTGTCTATTCAGAACGGGACGATCGGACCTTTCCTCCTTTTGCCGCCCGCCGTATGTTCTCGGTGGAGGTGACTAGTGGTAACTGCGGTCATCACCACAACCGTGGCCTGGGCTTTGATCTACGCCCGGATGGGCTGGTCGGTCGTCCCGCTTCACGACTTCGGGAGCGGACGCTGCAGCTGCCGGCGGCCCCTCTGCCCATCTGCCGCCAAACACCCCCGGATTCGTTGGGAACGGGCTCGCCAAAACCCTGGCGATCTCGAGGAAGTGCGGCAGTGGTGGGAGCGATGGCCGGCGGCCAACGTGGGAGTGGTGACGGGGCGGGTCTCGGGCCTGCTGGTACTCGACGTCGATCCCCGCAACGGAGGCATGGCATCGCTGGCAAGGCTCACCTCGAGTAACGGTCCTCTGCCGGATTCGCCTCTCACCAAGACCGGAGGGGGGGGGCGCCACGTCTGGATGAGGTCACCCTCGTTCTCATTGTTCAACTGCCAGCTCGGTGCCGGCATCGAGATCAAGGCCGAAGGAGGGATGGTGGTGGCTCCCCCCAGTCTGCATGCTTCCGGTGAGAGGTACCGGTGGTCTGAGGATCGGGGTCCTCTCGACATCGACCTCCCAGATGCTCCCGAGTGGCTGCTCGAACTGATCCAGTCAGAGGCGGGCGCCGCCTCTCGTTCGGACCCCGTTCCGGTCCGCACGGCTTCGGAACGGTCGGCGTTCGCCGCCGCCTGGCGGCGGGTGGGCGTCCAACTGGGCGAAGGTGATCGTCATTATCTCTGTCCGTTCCACCCCGACCATCGGCCGTCTCTGCACATCGATGCTGACGGATGCCGCTGGTATTGCTTCGGCTGCCACCGTGGCGGGGGCCTGGGCCGGCTGCTCGATCTGCTGGGCGACCCTCCTTCCCCCAGACAGCGTCGCCAGCTTCGTTCCACCTTCGGACGGCCCCGACCAGTGACGTTGCCCGGCACCCACGTCGTCAAGGTGGTGGGGGAGTCGGTGCATCAGAACGAACTGCTGAGCCTGACCGGAGGTCGGAGGAGCTACGGGGGCGTCGAGATCCAAGCGGTGGCGGATTTGGTCCCGGTCCGTTCCTTCGATCGCTTACCCATCATCGAGGTGGACATCGAGGGTGTGCCGGTCGGCGTCCTCGACAACGTCAATGCCGTCCGCTACACGCCGCGCATCGAGTCCAGCCTGGATGAAGAGGGGGAGGCGACCTGTCGGGCCATCATTCGGGGAGGTTGGGACCGGGGCAAGGGTGATGTGGCTCCGTTCGGAGTGGTGCTCGAACTTCCCGAGGATCCCGATGGCTGATCCGATCCCTCGCCTGGCTGCTCGACGGGGGTTCGAACTTTCGACGATCCGCGTCACCTGTTGACGCGTACGACCGTCGGTTCCAGTTATGACAAGCTGTGGCGAGTTTCATGAACCACGCAGATTGGTAAGGTAAACATGGAAGTGAAGGTCAGCCTGGTGGGGGGATGACACCGGGCCCCACGGAAAGGGGACCGTGATGCGTCGAGCGAGACCTAATCGCGCGCTGTTCGTTGTCGTCGTTACCGCACTGGTGAGCCTGTTCATCGTGCCCTCGGCGCTTTCGCAACCGGGGGTGTCTCGACCGGGAGGAGCGGCCATTGCCCGGATCTCCGCCGCCCCCGTCCTTGCCCAAGTGATCGAGACTCCCACGGTGACGGTCGTGGCGACCGATGCGGCCGCTGCCGAGGCCGGCAGCGATCCCGGCACGTTCACGGTATCCCGAACCGGCGACACCACCGGCGGCCTCACCGTCAACTATACGGTTGGTGGCACGGCCACGAGCGGCTCGGACTTCGCCTCCCTCGGGGCGAGCGTGACCATTCTCGGAGGTCAAGCCTCGGCGACCGTGACCGTCAATCCCATCAACGACTCCGACCCCGAAGACGACGAGACGGTGATCATCACGTTGACCGCCGCGACCGGCTACATCGTGGGATCACCCTCGACCGCCACCGTCATCATCGACGACAACGATCTCCCGACCGTGACGGTGGTTGCCACTGACCCTGCCGCGGCCGAGGCCGGCAGCGATCCGGGGACCTTCACAGTTTCCCGTAATGGTCCGACCACCGCGACGCTCACGGTTCTCTACATCGTGGGTGGCACTGCTGGCGCCGGCGACATGGCCGCCCTGTCCGGTTCGGCGCTGATCCCGACCGGCCAGCCGTCGGTCGCCGTGACGGTCACCCCCGTCGACGACGCGGTGTCGGAGCCGACCGAGACAGTGCTCCTCACTTTGAGCGCTCAGCCCACCTATACGGTGGGTACCCCCGGGGCGGCGACGGTGAATATCGTCGACAACGAGCTGGCGGTCGTAACCATCAACGCCACCGACGACGACGCTTCGGAGACTGGACCGGGAACCGGCCTGTTCGTGGTCACTCGGACGGGAGATGCCACCGCGCCCCTCACGGTCAACTACACCATCGGAGGGTCGGCGACGAACGGCGCCGACTACGCCGCCCTCGGCGCAACGGTGCTGATACCGGGTGGATCGCTATCTGCCACGATCACCATCACCCCGATCGATGATGCCGTCGACGAGTCGGACGAGACGGTGGCCCTGACGATCGTGGCCGGTGCCGGGTACACGATCGGCTCCAACAACTCCGCAACGGTGAAGATTGCCGACAACGATGGGGTGGCTTCACCCATCGGTCCCCTGCCCACCAGCAAAGATCAATGCAAGAAGGGGGGCTGGCAGAGCTTCGGTGTGTTCAAGAACCAAGGCGACTGCGTGAGCTTCGTGGCTACTGGAGGGAAGAACCCGCCCAACGGATAGACGGCAACACCCCTTCTCAGCGTCGTTGTTGGCCGATCAACCTGAGCATTGTCTTGCCCGTCATCACCACGGGTCGGTAACCGGCCTGCGACAGCCACCCGGCGGCGATGGTGGCGCGATAACCGGTGGAACAGCCGACGTAGACCGGGCGCGTCCTGTCAAGGGTTGCCGGGATGGCCTTGACCAGGTCGGGCACGTAGCAGTCGATCGCTCCCTCCAGGTGTCCGGCCGACCACTCGCCCGGCGCTCGCACATCGAGGACTTGAATGGAATCAGGCAACGTTTCGCCATCGAAGGTCGCCTCGGTCCTGACCGGTCTTCCCTCCTCGATCCACTCGGTCATGCCGCGGATGAATCCCTGCACATCGTCGAATCCGATCCGGGCTAGCGATACGACGACCTATTCGACGGGCTCATCCTCATCGAGCACCAAC
>CAYUKI010000135.1:0-6286 GCA_964445235.1 uncultured Acidimicrobiia bacterium
GTTTTTGACCCATCTGTCGAGCCAGCAGCGCCGAGCCGAAACCGCCGTCAAAGCTGGCCACATCCGGGTCGGTCTGCTTGAAGATGGCATGTTGGCGGCAGGCGATGGTCAGGTCGCAGACGACATGAAGGCTATGTCCCCCCCCCACAGCCCAACCGGGGACGACGGCCACGACCACTTTGGGCATGAACCGGATGAGTCGTTGCACCTCGAGGATGTGTAGGCGACCAAGCCGGCCGGGCTGGTCCTCGGCGTATTGGTAGCCATCCTTTCCCCTTATGCGTTGATCGCCTCCCGAGCAGAAGGCCCAACCGCCGTCCTTCGGCGAGGGTCCGTTGCCGGTGATCAGCACGCACCCTACTTCGGGTGTCATCCGGGCATGGTCAAGGGCGGCGTAGAGCTCGTCAACGGTGTGGGGGCGAAAGGCGTTGCGGACCTCGGGCCGGTGAAACGCCACCCGTACTGCCCCGACGTCGACCGCCCGATGGTAGGTGACGTCGGTGAACTCGAACCCGCGCACGGCTTCCCAAGCGGAGGGGTCGAAGTGCTCGGATATCACCGGCGAGACGGTAGCCACCCCAGGGGTCCGGCGACCGAGGAACTGTCAGCCATCGCGGTTTGGCCGTTACTCTCCTCCGGGTTATGCCATTTGCCGTGTGGGCGGGGTTGGTTGCCTTCATAGTGGTCGTCCTGGTACTGGACCTGACCGTCTTCAACCGTGAGGCCCATGAGGTCTCTACCAAGGAGGCCGGTATCTGGACCGGCGTGTGGCTGACCCTGGCGGTGGCATTCGGGATCGGACTCTGGATGTTCCGGGGAGGGGACTATGCCGCCCAGTATTTCGCCGGCTATCTGATCGAACTGTCCCTGTCGGTCGACAACGTTTTTGTGTTCGCCCTGATCTTTGGCTACTTCGCCGTGCCGGCCATTTACCGCCATCGCGTTCTCTACTGGGGGATCTTCGGGGCGCTGGTGTTGCGGCTTACATTCATTCTCATCGGGGGGGCGTTGCTGGAAGCGTTCCGGCCCACGATCTATGTCTTCGGGGCGTTTCTTCTCTACACGGCCTACCGGATGCTTCGTCATTCGGGCGTCGAGATCCACCCGGAGGAGAACCCCCTCCTACGATTGCTGCGCCGCGTCTTTCCGATGACCGCCAATTACCAAGGGGCCGCTTTCTTCATCATTGAGAACGGCAAGAGGGTGGCCACTCCGCTGCTGGCCGTGCTGGTGGTGGTCGAGACGAGCGACGTCATCTTTGCTGTCGATTCCATCCCGGCGATCTTCTCAATAACCGACGACGAGTTCTTGGTGTTCGCGTCGAACGCGTTTGCGATTCTCGGCCTACGAACGCTCTATTTCGTGCTGGCCAGTTCCATCAACCGGTTCCGGTATCTCTCCACCGGGTTGGCCGTGATTCTGGGCGTGGTGGGCGTCAAGATGCTGCTGTCCGAGGTCATCCACCTCAAAGCGTGGGTACCACTCCTGCTGGTGGTGGTGATCCTGGCCGTGTCGGTGGTCGCTTCGCTGCGAGCCGCACCGGCAGTGGAGGTTGAAGACGAGGTCTCCCACGTCCCGCTCGGCGGAGCACTGGGGGGGATGCATGAGGACACCGATTAGGCGAGCCGTGTTGTCGGGCCGGGCGGTAAGGACAGGTTGGGCTCGACAAGGCTCGGTGCTGAGGAAATAGTCGTCGCCAGGACCGAGTCAACTTCCGACAGCGTTGTGCGGAGCTCACGCATCCGATTCTTCCCGACGGCCTGGCGTACCTCACCCAGGAGATCATCGAGAATCGTCCGAGCGGCGTCGCGAGCCGCCATCCCCGGCGGCGTCAGCTTGAGGATCACAGCCCGTCGGTCTTTGGTGCCCTTGCTTGCGCGGATAGGTCGGCGGTTTGTCGGAGCGGCCCCCGGTCATCAACCAGCCCGGAGTCCTGCCTTTCACCGGCAGACCCCAATCAACGTTGGCCTGATCGGACTCCTGTCCATTATTTCGGGCGCCGGTTTGCTGGAGGCTGGCCGCCGCCCCGTCCGGTCGGTCCGGCGGCAACGAGATGCTGCGGCTGGCGCTCACCCAATCAGCCGGGGTCAGTCTTCATCGATCCGGCGCAACCTCTTCTTCGCGCCCTGGCGCTTCTTCTCGTCGAGCCGCGTTTTCACAGAACCCCTGGTCGGCTTGGTGGGACGCCGGGGTTTGCGTCTAATCAATGCCTCTTCGAGTCGAGTGGCCAGCCTCTCACGGGCCAGCTGCCGGTTGCGCCACTGCGACCGGGTGTCGGCGGCGACAACGGTCACCGTCGACCCCACCTTCGTGACAAGCCGCTTGCGAATGGATTCGGGGAAGGCGCGACTGGAGAGGACCTCGAAGGTCAGCTCGGCTCTCGTGTTGGACCGGTTGGCGTGTTGTCCGCCTGGTCCTCCGCTCGGCGAGAATCGCCAGTAGAGCTCCTCGGCCGGGACGACGTACGGTCCGACGGGGAGGACTTCCTCAGTCTTCGTAGTACTCGGTCCCGAGATGGGTGATCAGGTCTTCGCCCATCCAATGACGCAACGTGTTCTTGAGTTTGGTCTGCTGAATGAACAGGTCGTTTTCGGCATAGAGCGACGGCGCGACCTGAGGACTCTTGAAGTAGAAGGAGAGCCATTCCTGGATTCCCATCTGCCCGGCTCGACCAGCCAGGTCCATGAACAGCGCCAGGTCCAACACGATAGGGGCGGCAAGTATCGAGTCCTTGCAGAGGAAGTCGATCTTGATCTGCATCGGGTAACCCAGCCAGCCGAAGATGTCGATGCTGTCCCAACCTTCCTTGTCGTCCCCACGCGGTGGGTAGTAATTGATTCGCACCACGTGATAGACGTCTCCATATAGCTCCGGATACAGCTCTGGTTGGAGGATCTGCTCGAGGACACCGAGCTTGGACACCTCCTTGGAACGGAAGCTCTCCGGATCGTCGAGTACTTCTCCGTCACGATTGCCGAGGATGTTGGTCGAGTACCAGCCGCGCAGACCGAGCATCCTCGCCTTGAGGCCCGGGGCGATCATGGTCTTCATGAGCGTCTGGCCGGTCTTGAAGTCCTTGCCTGCGATCGGCACTCGGCGGAGGGCGGCCAATTCCATCATGGCCGGGATGTCGACTGTCAGGTTGGGTGCCCCGTTGGCGAACGGTACACCGGCTTGCAGGGCGGCGTACGCGTAGATCTGGCTCGGGGCGATGGCCGGATCGTTTTCTTTGAGTCCTTTCTCAAACAGGTCGAGCGTCTGGTGCACCTCAACGGGCTCCCGGTATACCTCGGTCGAGCCGCACCACACCATCACCAGTCGGTCACAGTCATTCTGCTCCCGAAACCGTTCGATGTCTTCGCTAAGACTGTGAGCAAGGTCCATCTTGGTGGGGGCATTCTTCACGTTGTCGAGGTGTTCGAGCCGTCTCACCCACTCAGAGGAGAACACCGCCGACATCGGTCGGATCGCACGCATCTCCTGTCCGACCGCCTCCAGGTGTCGGGAATCGAGGACGCCCGCCTTCATCGCCGACGTGTAGGCGTCGTCGGAATAGGGATCCCAACCACCGAAGACCAGATCGTCGAGGCTGGCTAAGGGAACGAACTCGCGTATCAGGGGGTTGCGGAGATCGGTTCGCTTGCCTAAACGGATCCGGGCCAATTGGGTGAGGGACCCAATCGGTTCGGCGTACCCCTTTCGAGCCGAGATCACACCGGCATAAAGGGTGGTGGCGACCGCTCCCATCCCGGGGGTGAGAACGCCGAGGCGACCAGTGGCGGGAGGGATGTCGATTCGGGCCATCAGCGTGCCTCCTTGAGAACGTCAGCGTAGGAGGTAGGCACCCGACCGGCCAAGAGTCGCTGAGCACGGAGTGTCCGCTCGTTGTCGTAGAGTCGTTCCGGTGGAACCAGACCTGCTCGAACCCTCGATCGACTTCGCCCTGCTCGCCGACGCCGTACAAGCCGCCAACGGCAAGCTCTTCATATTGGGCGGGGGCTGGGACTCGCTGTGGGTGAGCCAATTCCCGGCCCGGCACCCCACCCTCGGCATTGGTGTCCGGGTCCGAGTCCCGTGGACATGGGCCGACCGGCAGGTGACTCTGTCGGTGGAGCTTCAGGACGAGGACGGAGGGAGCATCATCGCCCGCGGTCCCCTGACCCACACGTTCATGGTCAGCCGTCCCCGTGGTCTACCGGAGGGAACCGACATCGGTCTCGTGCGAGCGTTTGCAGTGAACAATCTGCTCTTCGAGAAACCCGGAGGCTATTCGTTCGTCATCTCCGTGAACGATGTCGTCCGTGACCGCTTACGGTTCACGGTGAGACTCAGAACATGAGCGCTCGGGTTGATGTGAGCGCGCCTCCGTCGTACCTCGCGGAGTTCTCTGAGCCGGCCGGTTTCCTGAATTTCGCCGGGGTGGGACCACCCAGTCGGCGAGCCGTTGACGCAACCATGTCTTTTCTACGGCTTCTGCAAGAACCGGATACCTCGTTGGGGGCGCGTTTCACCGAGACCCTTGACGCCTCCCGACGCGCCGTTGCGACGTTCCTCGGGACCAGGTTTGAGTTGGCCGGCCTTGCCTTCTCAACCGGTGATGCCTTGTTTCAGGTGGCCATGGGTCTGCGGGGGGGGAATGTGGTCGTTCCTGCCGCTGAGTTCCCCGCCAACCTCTACCCGTGGATCCGGGCCCAGGAGTTCGGGCGAGTCGACGAGGTGCGTTTCCTCAACGTGCCTGACGGTCGGGTGACCCCCGCCCGGGTGGCCGCTCTCGTTGATGAACGGACGGTGGCCGTGGCGTTGAGCCTCGTGGATTTTGCGACAGGATTCGTCGTGGACTTGGAGGGCATGCGAGCGGCCGCCCCGAATGCACTTCTAGTCGTCGACGCTATCCAAGGCTTGGGCGCGCTCTCGATCCGGTTGGACGCCGCCGACGTCGTGGTGGCCGGCGGGCAGAAGTGGTTGCGGGCGGGGATGGGCATCGCCCTGCTCTCGGTTTCAGAGCGCGCCCTGGAGCGGTTGGCACCGACGCTGGTCGGCTGGCTGGGCGTGTCGGACCCCTTCGACTTCGTCGCGCCGCATCCTCGCCCAGCCTTGCCCGACGCCGGTCGCTTCCGAGTCAGCGCCCCTCCGGTGGTGGGCGCCACCGCTCTGACGGCGGCCTTGGGATTGATCGACGAAGCCGGTTTGGGGGTGCTCCACTCGACGATTCTGCATAAGGTCAAGCAGGTTGAGGAGATCGTCCGTTCGAAAGGTGGCGAGGTGCTGACGCCATGGCAGCGGGACGAAGAAAGGGCCGGCATCCTCTCATTCCGATTCCCGGGGCTTTCTTCCGCCGAAACGGTGGGCAGGTTGGCCGGTGCCGGAGTAGTCATATCCGAGCGAAAGGGCTGGATACGGGCTAGTCCCCACGCCACGACGTCCCAAGAAACCTTGGAAATGCTGGCCGCCGCCCTGTAACAAGCGATGGTTTCTGGAGACTTTTCTCACGAGTGGTCAAGAAGTGGCGAGCCCACGCCGATGAAGAATTGGCCACAACTGAGTTAGGGAGTGGACGGCGGAGGCCGGTGTCTTGCGTTTGCGAGACCACCGGCCTCCTCTGGTCCGGAGGACAAGGAGCCAGGGATGCGAATGGGAAAGAGGCCGGCGTCCGTGCTGGCCGCGGTTTTGGTTTCGGTGGCGCTGGCCGTTCCAGCTTTCGGAGTGGAAGGCGAACAGGTCGCCGCCGAATCGACGACTACCACATGGCACTCGTTTGATACGGCCACCAACACCATCACGTACACCTACGAGGGGACGACGGTCACTGTTCCCGTGGTCGAAGCCGGCGAGGACGTCAACCATGGCAAGGTGGTGTCGGCCTTCGTGCATTCATTGAATGACCTGAAGGGACAGGGTCTTCTTGAAGGAGGCCTCGGCCAATACGTACGCGAGATCGCTCAGTCCGACTACGGCAAGGCCCCCGACGACGGCGAGGTCGCGGAGATCACCGCGACAGAAACTGCGGACGATCATCCGGGCCAGGGCGAAGGCCACGGCAAGAAGGACAAGTAGCTTTCGGGGGGGGGTTCGGTCGCCGACCTGACCTGACCCTCCCCAAGAACCCAAACCCCCCCCCAACCTCCTGTTTTGGCGCGCCAAGTCCGACCTATAGGTCGTAGTTGGCGCGCCAGAACGGGTCCGGCCCGCGCCAGAACGGGTACGGCCGGCGCCAGCTCGGGTCCGGCCGGCACCAGAAACTCCACTTAGCGGATTTGACCTGGTCGCCCCCCCCCCGGCTAACTTG
>CAYUKI010000136.1:0-6269 GCA_964445235.1 uncultured Acidimicrobiia bacterium
CCGGCCACGACGCCCCTTTTGCGTGCCGACAATGGAGCCAACAATCGGCCTCCGGGGCGAGAAAGGAGCCCATCGGCGATTCGAATGGGCCTGGTAATCGTTATCCTGGCGGCTCGCTGGCTCGGCCAGGTTGGCTCGAGCCCGCTACAACATGGAGGAAGGGAACACATGAGGAAACTCAACCGCAAGGGAGTCCTCGTCGTGGTGACCGTGCTCGGGCTCATTGCCGCCGCTTGTGGCGGCACATCGGGTCCACCGGACGCCTGTACGAGTGATCCCTTTGGCTGCGTCGAGGTCGGCGCCGGTGAACCGATCAAGATCGGTTCATTGCTGGTCATAACGACCGCCGATGCCAGCCTGGGACTCGACAGCCAGTACGGGGTCGAGCTGGCACTCGACTATTGGGGTGCCACCGATTTCGACGGCGCCAACGGCCAGATCAAAGGTCACGATGTGGCTCTCCAAGCCGAGGACGACGGCTGCTCGGCCGAAGGCGGCACCGCCGGCGCCCAAAAGCTGGCGGCCGATGAGGACATCGTCGGTGTGGTCGGGACGAGTTGCTCATCGGCAGCGCTCGGTGTGGCCGACACAATTCTCGGCGACAAGGGAATCGTGCTCGTCTCACCGTCGAACACCGGCCCGGCCTTGACCGACCCGGCCAAGCACAAGCCGTTCTACCTGCGCACCGCCCACAACGACAAGCTGCAGGGGGCGACGGTGGCCCACTTCGCCTACAACGAGTTGGGCGTGAAATCAGCCGCCACGATCCACGATGGCAGCCCTTATGCCGAAGGTCTGGCCAACGTGTTCGCAGAGGTCTTCACCAGCCTCGGCGGAACGGTGACGGCCCAGGAAGCGATTCAAAGAGGCGACACCGATTTCAACCCGGTGCTTACCTCCATCGCCGCGACCGGACCCGAGTTCCTCTATTACCCGATCTTCGTGGCCGAAGGCGGGTTGATCACCCAACAGGCGCGGGGCACTGCCGGCCTCGAGGCGATCGCCCTTCAGGGTTCGGACGGTCTTTTCACACCCGACTGGATCGATGCGGCCGGAGCCGAGAACGCCGAAGGCGTGTACATCTCAGGTCCGGACCTGAGCGCCTTCACCGGCGACGTCGACTTCTACAACAACGTGTTCATCCCGGCGTACACGGCCAAGTACGGGCCCCCCGGCTCGGTGTTCCACGCTCACGCCTGGGACGCGACCAACATGCTGCTCACCGCCATCGACCAGGTGGCGATCGAGCAGGGCGACTCGTTGTTCATTCCGCGTACTGCGCTGAAGGACGCCATGTTCGCCACGAGCGGGTTCGTGGGCATCACCGGGACCCTCGACTGCAATGATGACGGTGACTGCCAGCAGGCGGTGACCATCGCCGTGCACCAGGTCAAGAACGGCGAGTTCGGAGATCCGATCTACTCGGAGGCCAGCACCCTGGGCGGCTGAGCCATCGTACGGACAACGTTGATAAAGGAGGGGCGGGAGCCAACCCGCCCCTCCGTTTCTTGCTAGAAAGGGCGCCATGACGGCGGCGCCCACCCCCATGGTTCGCGGGCTCAGTACCCGGCTGGCCCGACTTCCCATTCGACGTATCAGCCTCATCGCCTTGGGCATAGCCATCATCTACGGCGTTGTCGCCGGCACCACCGCCACGCTGCGTACCGGTAAGTTCGACACCCATGATTGGGTGAACTTCCTCGTCCAAGGGATCGCCCGAGGAAGCGTGTACGCCCTCATCGCCCTCGGTTACACCCTCGTCTACGGCATCCTGCTGATGATCAATTTCGCCCACGGCGAGGTATTCATGGCGGGTTCTTTCACCGCCTTTTTCGTGGCCTCCGCCCTCGCCGGCCATGGCTTCTTGGACCGTCAACCCATCATCAGCTTCGTCATCCTGCTGCTGGTGTCGGTGGCGACCTCGGTGACGGTCGCGCTCCTCCTGGAAAGGCTCGCCTACCGCCCCCTCCGCGGCGCACCCCGCTTGGTGCCCCTGATCACGGCCATCGGAGCCTCGCTATTCCTCCAGTACACCTTCAGGGGTTTGTACGGAGAGCAGGCCCAGGCGTACCCGGAGATCGACGCATTCCAGGGAACGGTGCAGATCGCCGGATTCCCGGTCACCAAGGAGCAGCTGATCGTCATCGTCGGGGCGTTGATTCTCTGGCTCGCCCTCTACTTGTTCATCGAACGCACCAGGACCGGCAGAGCGATGCGGGCAGTCGGAGAAGACCGCCAGATCGCGGCCTTGATGGGCATAGACGTCGACCGCACCATTCGGATCACCTTCGCCGTCGGTGGGGCGCTGGCGGGGGCCGCCGGGATCCTCTACGTGCTCCTCTTCAACCAGGTCAACTTCACCATGGGCTTCATTCCCGGTCTCAAGGCCTTTACTGCCGCGGTGCTGGGAGGAATCGGCAGCATCACCGGCGCAGCCCTCGGTGGTCTTATCCTCGGGGTGCTCGAGGCGGTCGGACCGACTCTGTTCCTCACCGGGACCGGTATCCCCTCCGCTTTCCAGCTCACCCCGATCGTGTCGTTCGGGATTCTGGTCCTGGTGTTGATCTTCCTGCCGGGCGGGCTGTTGGGAGCTCCCGAGGAGAAACGGGCTTGAAGCGAAACCGGGCGGCGGTCCGTAACGGGCTGATCGGTGGCGCGCTGGTCATCTATTTGGCGGCGGTCGGGATGATCGAGCGCTTCAACGACCGCAACGTCGTCACCGGGATCATCCAGCTCGGACTGATCCTTCTCATCATCACCATCGGTGGATTCGCCTACCGAGCCTCGGGGCGACCAAAGGACGGTACAGCCCCCCCCGAACCGGTGATGGCCGGTGCCGTTGCGGGGGCCGCTTCTGGGGCGATGGTGGCGCTGTTCGTGATCGTCGTGACGTTGCTGGCCGAAGCGGGTTACGTGGCACGCGACATGTTCGAAAGCGTCACGCCCGCCCTTTTGGACATCCTCACCTTCCAACAGAACGCTTGGGTGGGTTCGGCGATCATGATCGTGGCGGCGGCGGGGGTCGGCGGTCTGGCCGGCTATGCCCATCGCCTGCCCGCCGAGGGTCGCAAGCTCACCTTTCTCGGTTTGGGAACGCTGCTGATTGTTGGTCTCGCCGCCCCAATCGTTGACGTCATGGTCAAGGGCCTCGGTCTTCCTAGCGGCTGGCTGTTCCGGCGGGAAGGCCTCACGGTCGCCGGCGCCATCCTCGTGTTGGTGGTCACCGTCGCGCTCCGGTGGTACCTCGACCGGCAGGGAGGCTTCCGGAGAGCGGCGGCGAAACTGCCCGGCATAACGGATTCGAACATCAAGAAGGTCGGCTTGACGGCGGCGGCCGTGGTCGTGCTGGCGCTCCCCTGGATCGTCAACTCGTTCATCTCCGAGGTGCTCGGAACCGTCGGTCTCTACATCCTGTTGGGTTTGGGTCTCAACATCGTGGTCGGGTACGCCGGTCTCTTGGACCTGGGCTACGTGGCGTTCTATGCAGTCGGCGCCTATGTGACGGCTGTCACCACGTCTCTGGTGGGCTACCTGGTGACCGACGATCCTCTTCGACCCGCCCAGAACGGATGGACCAGCTTCTGGCTCGCCCTGCCGATCACGGTGGTGATCGCCTTTCTCATCGGTGTGCTCATCGGCGCCCCGGTGCTCCGTCTACGCGGCGACTATCTGGCCATTGTCACCCTCGGCTTCGGCGAGATCATCCGCACCCTGGTGCTGTCGGACTGGCTCAAGCCCTACTTCGGCGGACCGCAGGGAGTAACCGACGTGCCAGCTCCTCCCCCGGCCTCCTTCGAATTCCGGCAACCGCAGCGGCTCTATTACCTCATCCTGGCGTTCGCTCTCCTCGCCCTGTTCGTATCCAGCCGCCTGAAGGACTCCCGCATCGGGCGGGCGTGGGCGGCCATGCGGGAGGACGAGGACATCGCCGAGGGCATGGGAGTCTCGGTGATCAAGTACAAGACGCTCGCTTTCGCGATCGGAGCAGCGGTCGGCTGCCTGGGCGGTGCCTTCTTCGCAGCGAAACTGTCGGTGGCCAACCCTGGCTCGTTCACGTTGTTGGTGTCGATCAACGTGCTGGCGGTGGTCGTGTTGGGTGGAATGGGGTCCATTCCGGGAGTCGTCGTGGGTTCTCTGGTCTTGGTCGGCCTGCCAGAGCTGCTCCGGGAGTTCGGCGAATACCGGCTCCACATCTATGGCGCCATCCTGGTGTTGATCATGCTCTACCGACCGGCCGGCCTGATCCCCGACAAACGGCGCGCTCGAGAACTTGCCGAGGCCAAGGAGCTGAAAGAAACCTCGGGAGTGGCGGCGTCGTGACCGCCCTGCTCGAACTCAGGGGGGTCTCGAAGCGCTTTGGGGGTGTCCAGGCGGTCCGGGCCGTCGACTTCCATGCCGATTTGGGGGAGATCGTCGGCGTCATCGGTCCCAACGGGGCAGGTAAGACCACCTTGTTCAACATCGTCACCGGTTTTTACACGCCCGACGAAGGAGTCATGAACTTCGACGGGCAGAACATCGCCGGGTTCAAACCCAACGCCTTGACCCGTCTGGGCATGGCTCGCACCTTCCAGTCCGTGCGCCTCTTCAATGCGATGTCGGTGCTCGAGAACTGCATGGTCGGCCAGCACACCCGTACCACGGCGGGGGTGTGGGGCGCATTGACCCGCAATGGCCACACCAAGGCCGAAGAAGAGACCATCACCCGCAAGGCCCAAGACGCTCTGGCCTTCTTTGGCGACCGCCTCCTCCCTCGACAGAACGACCTGGCCTCCGACCTCGCCTACGCCGACCGGCGCCGGCTCGAAATAGCTCGGGCCATGGCTACCGAGGCCAAACTGCTCCTGCTCGATGAGCCGGCCGCCGGAATGAACCCGGTCGAGAAGGAGGGTTTGATCAGACAGATCGGCCGTTTGCGAGACGAGCGGGGGTTCGCCATCGTGTTGATCGAGCACGACATGCCGGTGATCAAGTCCGTCTCAGATCGGGTGGTGGCACTCGATCACGGAGAGAAGATCGCCGAGGGGACCTATGGCGAGGTGGCCTCGAACCGTCAGGTGATCGAGGCTTACCTCGGGAAGGCCGCCGCCCAGGGAGCTGGTGGATGAAGGAAGCCCAGGGTGAGACCGGGCCGGTTCTCGAGATGCGAGACGTCTCGAGCGGCTACGGCGCGTCCGAGGTGCTCCAAGACCTCAACCTGGAGGTCAAGCACGGCGAAATCGTCTGCCTGCTCGGCTCCAACGCCGCCGGCAAGACCACCACCTTGCGGACCATCCTCGGCATGGTGAAGCCGAAGAGCGGTCAGATCCACCTGAACGGAGAGCGCATCGACGGATTGACGACCGGGCAGATCGTTGGCAAGGGCGTCACGATGGTCCCCGAGAACCGGCGACTCTTTGCGAAGATGTCGGTCCGCGAGAACCTCGAGATCGGCGCCCAGCTCAGGAACGACAAGGCCGCCATCTCCGCGGACATGGATCGTGTTTTCGACCTGTTCCCCCGCCTCAAGGAGCGGCTCAGCCAACGGGCCGGCACGTTGTCGGGTGGAGAGCAACAGATGCTGGCCATCGGTCGGGCCCTGATGGCGAGCCCACGGGTGCTCTTGATGGACGAGCCCTCGATGGGTCTTGCGCCGATCCTTGTCGAACAGGTCTTCGAGACCATCGAGCACATCAACGGACAGGGCGTCACGATCTTCCTGGTCGAGCAGAACGCCAACGTGGCACTGGCCATCGCCGACCGCGGCTATGTCATCCAGACCGGGAAGATCGTCATGCAGGACTCCGCCGCCGCCCTGCTCGCCAACCCCCAACTGAGTCAGGCCTACCTCGGCGAAATGAGCGGCTGACCAGCTTCCCACCCTCTTCCGGTTCGCTCTTCCGGTCCCCCCCCCAAACCCGTTCTGGCGCGCCAAGTACGACCGATAGGTCGGAGTGGGCGCGCCAAAAGCCTTCAGTCGGTTTCGTGTTTGCCGGCGCCTTCCGATTCCAGCACGGGCAGCTCAGCTGTGTCGAACAACTTGGCTTGTTCGACCGGTTTGCGGCGCCTCGGTACCAGGGTCTCGGGACGAGGCGTCACCTCGATCATCTTCTCGGACGCCTCGGCCCAGGACTCGCCGAGAATTCGGGTCCGCCATAGATGGCCGCCCACGATCCGCAACATCGCGGTGAGCGGAACTGCCACCAGCACACCCAATAGCCCGGCCACCGCACCGCCTACGATCAACGACAACAAAATGACCACCGGCGGGAGCTTCACGCGGGTGCGTT
>CAYUKI010000137.1:0-6249 GCA_964445235.1 uncultured Acidimicrobiia bacterium
GGATCAAGGTGGATACCCGGTCGGGCCAGTACATCACCCGCGTGTGACGAGCGACGAACCACGCGACCTCGCCGTCCAGGCTCTCTACGAGATGGACCAGCGTGGCCTTTCAGACCTTCCCGCCCACATCGATCTGGCCTCCAAGGCCAGAAGATTCGTCGCAGGCGTCATCGACCACGTCGCCGAGCTGGATGCAGGCATCACCGCGGCCGCGTCCAACTGGCGGATCGATCGTATGCCGGTGGTCGACCGGGCCATCCTTCGTCTCGGCTTCTACGAGCTCCGTTACGAGCCGGCCACCCCGGTGGCGGTGATCGTGTCGGAGGCCGTGAGGATGGCGAAGGCCTACTCGACCGAACGCTCCGGCTCTTTTGTCAACGGCGTGCTGGCAACCCTCGCCCGGGCTGAGCGGGCCCAGCGGTGAGAGGCGAGCCTGGTAACGTGCCGGGACCCTCAACCCTTTAAGACCGGTCCCGTGAGGCCGGAAAGGAGGAGAAGATGCCCCGGGTCATGGCACCCGACGATGTGACCCGCGCCCTGCGGCGCATCGCCCACGAGATCGTGGAACGAAATCGTGGCACCGACGGACTTGTGCTGGTGGGCATCCACACCCGTGGTGTGCCTCTCGCCGAAGCCATCGCTTCCGAGATCGAGACCTTCGAATCCATAAAGGTCCCGGTCGGCGAGCTCGACATCGGACTCTATCGAGATGATCTGGGACGGCGGCCTGGCACTCGCCTCAGCCGAACGCTCATGCCTGTTGATCTGACCGATCAGACGGTGGTGCTCGTGGACGACGTTCTCTACACCGGCCGCACCGTCAGAGCCGCACTGGACGCCGTGTCTGACCTCGGTCGGCCGGCTGCCGTGGAGCTGGCGGTGCTGATTGATCGGGGACATCGCCAACTCCCCATCCGCGCCGACTACGTCGGTCGGAACATTCCGACAGCCCTCGACGAGCAGGTGAAGGTGAGATGCCAAGCGGTGGATGGCGAACAGGGCGTCTGGATCGAAAGGACCGGGTCATGATCCGACATCTGCTGACCACAGAGGACATGGGCAGGGAGGAGCTGGAGGACCTGCTCCAACTTGCCGATGAATTCGTTGCAGTTCTCGGGAGGGACATCCCCAAAGTGCCCGCCCTGCGGGGCGCCACGGTCTCAACCGTGTTCTTCGAACCTTCCACCCGGACCCGCCTGTCGTTCGAAAAAGCCGCCAAGGCGCTGTCGGCCGACGTGATGACCTTCAACCCCGCAACCTCCGCCGCCACCAAGGGGGAAAGCCTCAAAGACACGGTGCTCACCTTGCGGGCCATGGGCGCCGACCTGTTGGTGGTGCGGCATGCCGCGGCCGGCGCCCCCTGGCAGGTGGCCGAATGGGTGGACGTCCCGGTGGTCAACGGCGGCGACGGCGCCCATCAACACCCGACCCAAGCCCTCCTCGATGCCCTCACGCTCCGCCAGCGGTTCGGCAAGCTCGACGGGTTGCGCATCGGGATCGTCGGGGACATCCGCCATTCCAGAGTGGCGCGCTCCGACATCTTCGCCTTCAACTCCCTCGGGGCCGCCGTGACCCTGGTCGGACCCTCGACCCTCATGCCGGGCGACCTCACCGGTTGGCCTGTGACGGTCGTCTCGGACCTCGATGCCGCCCTGCCCGAGCTGGACGTCGTCTACCTGCTGCGGATACAGCTTGAGCGGGGGGGAGCCACCGTGTTCCCCTCGCTCCCCGAATACGTGCGGCGTTTCGGCATCAATCGGGAACGCTTTGCCCGCCTCCATGCGGAAGCGGTGGTGATGCATCCAGGCCCCATGAACCGGGGGGTGGAAATAACTCCCGATGTCGCGGATGATCCCCGGTCCCTCGTGTTGGACCAGGTTCGCAACGGGGTGGCGGTCCGAATGGCCGTGCTGTTCCGGTTGCTGGTGGATGGGGAGGCCGCCTATGGCTGAGCTGGCCATCAAGGGTGGTCTGGTGGCCACTCCGAAGGGAATGTTGCGTCTCGACATCGGGATCGACCGCGGGCAGGTCTCGACGCTCGCCGAGAACGTCGACGCCGAATCGGTCATCGAGGCGGAGGGCTGTTGGGTTGGGCCTGGTCTGGTCGACCTACACGCCCACCTCCGGGAGCCGGGCTTCGAATGGAAAGAGGACATCGCCTCGGCGGCGTTGGCGGCAGCAGCGGGGGGATTCACAGCCCTACTTGCGATGCCCAACACCAACCCACCCGTCGACACCGGACATGTCGCCCGTTATGTGGCGGAACGAGGCAATCAGACGGGAATGGTCGAGATTCGATCGGCGGGTTGCGTGACGTTGGGCCGGCAAGGTTTGGCCCTGGCCCATCTGGACGATTTGATCGGCGCCGGAGTGTCGTGGTTCACCGACGACGGCGACGCCGTGTGGGACTCTGGGCTGTTGCGCCAGGCCATGGAATACCTGGCGGAGCGAAGTTGCATCCTCGCCCAACACGCCGAGGATCCTGGTCTGGCGCGGGGCGGCCACCTTCACGAAGGAGCAGTGAGCTCCCGACTAGGTGTGGCCGGCCTGCCGGCTGCGGCCGAGGAGCTCGTCGTGGCTCGGGATCTGGCGCTGGTACGGCTCACGGGTTGTCGATACCACGTCCAACATGTCTCGACCGCCGGGTCAGTGGAGATGATCAGGCAAGCCAAGGCCGAAGGTCTTCCCGTGACGGCGGAGGTGACGCCTCATCATCTCGCCTTCGACGATGAAGAAGTGGCGACCCTTCGGACCGACTTCAAGATGTACCCACCGCTTCGCAGCGCCGCCGACGTGAACGTCCTCCGGAGGGCTCTGGTCGAGGGGGTCATCGATGCTGTAGCCACGGACCATGCTCCCCACGCCGCCCACGAGAGGGAGGTCCCCTTCGAGGAGGCGCCCCGGGGCGTGATCGGCCTCGAGACCGCCGCCGCGGCGGTGAACACCTTCGTGTCCCTCGAACCGGAGACTTTCTTCGAGCGGCTATCCGAGCGTCCGGCTGCGCTGGCCGGCTTTGCCGAGCAGGGCCGGCCGGTGATGGTGGGAAACGCCGCCCACCTGGTGGTTTTCGACCCCCAGGCGGAGTGGCGCCCCGAGGTATTCCGGTCCAAGTCCGACAATTCGCCGTTTCGGGGTCGCCTACTCCGAGGTCGAGTGAAGGCGACGATCTTCGGCGGCCGGATCAGCCATCTCGCCGACGTGGCCGCCGCCATTCGACCCGGGCGGGGTTCCTCGCCATGAGCGGGCGGAAGGCCACCCTCGAGCCAAGCAGCCTCCAGGAGTGGCATCGGTGGACCTGAGTGTCGAGGTGGGGCCCCTCCGGCTACGGAGCCCGCTGGTGGCCGCCTCCGGGACCGTCGGGTCGGTGATCGAGTTCTCCCGCACAGTTGATCTCACCGTCTATGGGGCTGCCGTGGCCAAATCGGTCAGCAGGGACCCCTGGCCGGGACGCTCCCCCCCCCGGCTGGCGCCGGCCGGCCTGGGCATGCTCAACGGAATCGGCATTCAAAACCCGGGAGTGGCTGCTTGGGTCGCCGAGATCGGCTCCCGCTTGGCCGCCCTGTCGGTGCCCGTCTGGGGCTCGGCGGTCGGCACCACCGCCTCTGAGTACGCCGAGGTGAGCCGGAGCCTCGCCCGCTCCGGCGTAGCGGCGATCGAGGTCAACCTCTCCTGCCCGAACCTCGAAGGCGGGCGTATGTTCGCCCTCGATCCGGATGCCAGCGCCGAGGTGGTCAGAGTCGCCAAGGCGTCCTCGCCCGTGCCCGTGGGGGCCAAGTTGTCTCCCAACTCCGAACGCATCGGTGAAGTGGCGGCTGCGGTTGCGGGGGGGGGTGCCGACTTCGTAACGGTAGCTAACACCGTTCTTGGCGCCGGCATCGATCACATCACTCGGCGGCCGGTATTGTCGGGCGTAATCGGCGGCTACTCGGGACCTCCCATCAAACCCATCGCCCTGCGGTGCGTGATAGAGGTGCGTCGAGCCGTTCCCTCGCTTCCGATCGTGGGGTGCGGCGGGGTCAGCTCCGGGCGAGACGTCATCGAGTTCATGCTGGCCGGAGCGGCCGCGGTGGGGATCGGAACGGCGCACTTCGCCGAGCCGCGGGCGGGGAAACGAATCCTCGGCGAGTTGATAGAGGAATGCCGTCGTCTCGGCGTGCAGTCGGTGGCAGAGTTGACCGGCGGGGCGGAGATCGGATGAACCCGTTGATCGTGGCCCTCGATTTCGCCACCGCCTCGGAAGCGGTGGCGATGGCCAAGCGGCTCGTTGCCGAGGTAGGTGGCTTCAAGGTGGGTCTTGAGCTCCTGCTCGGCCCGGGGCCGGGCATCGTCACGGCTCTCCGCGATCTCGGGCCCCCGGTGTTCGTAGACGCCAAGCTCCATGACATACCGAATACCGTCGGGGCGGCGGCCCGCCAACTGGCCCGGCTCGGGGCTCGCTGGGTAACCGTGCATGGCGGCGGGGGAGGGCCCATGCTGGCCGCAGCCGTGGCCGGGCTCGAAGAAGGAGCAGCCGGCCACCCCGCCGGGGTCCTGGCCATCACGGTGCTGACCCATCTCACCGATGCCGACCTGGCCGCCACCGGGGTCAGCGGCGGGTCAGGCCGCCAGACCGCCCGACTCGCCAAACTGGCCGCTGCGGCCGGAGTGGAAGGAGTGGTCTGTGCGGTGCGAGAGCTGGGTGACGTTGCCCAGGTGGCCCCCGGCCTGCTGCGGGTGACCCCGGGTATCCGGCCCCCTGGATTCGACTCCGACGATCAATCGCGGGTGTCCTCGCCCGAGGAGGCCGCGGCCCGCGGCGCCGACTTCATTGTGGTGGGAAGGCCTATCACCCGAGCCAAGGACCCGGCGGCGGTGGCTCGTCAGATGGTGGCCGCTGCCACCCGAATCCAATCATGAGAGGGTGGGGCGGGGTCGTTCAGCGCAGTCTCCCTCGGCGAGGATGGCGCGGTCATTCCGGGTCGGTCGTCGCGGACATCCAGCGCGTCACCAACTCGACCGCCGCCGGCAGTTTGGCGTCGGTGTCGGCCGGGTCACCGAATGCGATGACGTCATCGTCGTTCCTACGTGCCATTGGTTCGCTCCTCGATCCGCCGTAGCTGAGACCGGCAGGGCGGGCTGTCGACCGCGTCCTCGGCATCTCCGGACAGTTCATAGGGACTGCACCTGAAGATCTAGTCATTCCTGAATTTCTTTGATTCGAGAAGCAACCATCTCCTTGACGAGATCGTATGGAATCGGCTTCGCTAACGGGAATCTGGCCGTGCCTTTCGCCCCTCTGTACAACGATATCTCTCTCTCAAAATCCTCATTGCCCGAAGGTATCGGGTATAGCCCGATGTGTTTCTTCCACGCGGCGAAATATATGAGGTATGAGCCGTCGAGTTTGAACGTCGGCATCTGATAGCTAATAGCCTCGACGGCTGAGGGCGCGACTTCGCGGATTGTCCGCCGGACGTGTTCGAGAATGCCTTGAACGTCGGGGGGGAATGTTTGGATGTATTCATCGATCGTTTCGAATTTGCTCCTGAGCGAGGGCATAGAAATCACTGTATCAATCCACCAGTGCATCACTCGGCTGGCGCTGATCGCCAGCTCTGGTCCGTGTGCATCGCGGGCGTCCGATAGTCGCCGGGACGGAAACCTGTCACACGGGGGTTGTATGTTCTGGTGATGGTGACTGCCACCACGACCAGCACGACCTTGATGAGCATGGAGCCGGGGGAATTTCGAACGGCCCTCGACGCCTACCTAGACGTCGACCCGGACCGCCTCGACAACGACGAGCTCTTCGACCGGCTTCGAGACGTCGACCACCTTTTGCGTCGCCTCGAGGCCGAACGGTTGGCGCTGGTCTCCGCCTGCGATCGGCGCCGAGTCCACCAAGAGCGGGGCCTCTTGAACCCCACCCAAGACCTGGCCCTCACCCTCGGACTCTCCCCGGGACGGGCCCAGGGTCTGCTCCGCCAAGCAAGGGCCCTGGAAAAGCTCCCCAAGATCGCCGCCGCCGCCCGCCGGGGTGACCTAAACGGCATGCACCTCTCGGTGATCACCGAGCTCTCCCAGGTGGCCGAGGCTCGGCTTTCTGACTGGGAGGAGTTCTTGGTCGAGATGGCCACCAAGAGGACCGGCACCGAGTTCAACCAGGCCGCCGCCACCCTCTCTAACGCTCTGGACGACCTGAGAGAACAACGGGCCACCGAACGTTGGCAGCGCCGTCACCTCCGAGTCGGTGCCTCGACGGCATGGTGG
>CAYUKI010000138.1:0-6187 GCA_964445235.1 uncultured Acidimicrobiia bacterium
GGTGGCCAGGAACGGTCCGTGGTTCCGCGCGAACCGACCCACCACATCGCCCCATGGGTCGGTGACCGGCTAAAGGATGACATGGGGCACTCCGGGGGGGGGTGGCACACCCAGGGCATCGCGAAGGCGAGAACTGTCCTCGATCGCCGCGAAGCGCTCGGATGAGGCCACCCTCACCCGAATAGCGCGTCGAGTCTCGACCAGGCGGTCCAGCTCGGCCTCCAAATCCTGGACGCCGCTACGGGCGGCGATGTCCTCCAACGACAAGGGGCCGAGGTGGCGCAGCAGGTCGGGAAGGTCGTCGGATCGCTCGACCCTCCGGTCAGGGGTGAGCCGTTGCAGTTCCAACTCCACACCGGCGACGATCTCGGGGGAAAGGAGTTCCCGCAACTCCGCCTCCCCGAGTAGCTCGGCGAGCAGTCGGCGGTCGAGGGTCAGGGCCGCGGCGCGCCGCTCGGCGAGAGGGGCGTCCCCCTCGTACAGGTAGGCGGCGATGAAGGCGAAGAGCAGCGAAGACGCCATGGGGCTAGGACCCGGCAGGTCGACCTCGGCCAGGCGGATCCGGCGGGCGCCGATGTCGACAAGCAGACCGCGGAGGGCGGGAACGTCGAAGTCGTCTTGAAGGATCTCCCGGTAGCACTCCAAGACAATCGGGAACGAGCCGAACTGCTTGGCCACCGAGAGCAGGTCGGCCGCCCGCCGCCTTTGCAGCCAGAGGGGAGTTCGGGAACCGGGGCGCCGGCGAGGGAGGAGCAAGGCTCGACCGGCCGCCTCGCGGAAACGGGCCGCAAAAATCGCGGTGTCGGCGAGGTGGTCGACCAGCAGCGGTTCTAGCTCTTCCGGCTCGATGACCAAGTCGGCGGCGTCGGGGTGGTCGTCGGCGTCCGGAAAGCGAAACGCGATGCCGTCGTCGGACCAGACGACGTCCACATCGGCCCCATATCGGCCACGTAGTTTCTGGGTGACGGCCATCGCCCAGGGGGCATGGACGCGAGCTCCCAGCGGCGACAACATCACCATTCGCCAGTCCCCGAGCTCATCGCGGAACGTCTGTACAACCAGGGTCCGGTCGGTGGGAAGGATGCCGGTCGCCTCCTTCTCTTCTACCAGGTAGGCGACGAGGTTCTGAGCGGCCCATTCGTCCAGGTGGTAACGGTCGATGAGTGTCTGGCGGGCCTCCTCGGGGGGTTGCGCCCCGATTTCGGCAACGAACCGGCCGATGGCGCGGCCGGTGGCGAGCGGTCGACCCAGCAGGTCCCCCTTCCAGAAGGGCATGCGGGCGGTGCTTTCGGCCGGGGCGGGGACCACCTCGACCCGATCGGCAGTGATCTCGGAGATCCTCCAGGCCGTCGTGCCAAGGATGAAGACGTCACCCGGGCGAGACTCGTAGACCATCTCCTCGTCCAGCTCGCCAACCCGGGAACCGTCGGGCAGGGTGACCCGGTACTGCCCTCGGTCGGGGATTGTCCCGGCGTTGGCGATGGCCAGTTGGCGGGCGCCGGGCCGAGCAGTCACCACCCCTTCGACTCGGTCCCACACCAAGCGAGGTCGGAGCTCGGCGAAGAGATCGGATGGGTACCGGCCTGCCAGCATGTCGAGGGTGGCGTCGAAGACCGCCCGGCTCAGCTCGTTGTATGGAGCGGCCCGCCGGACGATCCGGAACAGGTCATCGGCGGTGTGGTGATCGAGGGCGGCGGCGGCGACCACCTGTTGGGCGAGGACGTCGAGGGGGTTACGGGGGATACGAGTCTCTTCAACGGCTCTCGTCGCCATCAGCTCTGCCATGACGGTGGCGTTGAGTAGATCGCCCCGGTACTTGGGAAAGATGCGGGCCCGGCTGATCCCCCCAACCTGGTGACCGGCCCGCCCAACCCGCTGCAGTCCAGAAGTGACGCTCGGCGGAGCCTCGACCTGGATCACCAGATCAACCGCCCCCATGTCGATTCCCAGTTCCAGCGAGGAGGTCGCCACCACCGCTGCCAGCTCGCCTCGCTTCAGCGCCTCCTCGATCTGGATGCGTTGCTCCCTGGCGACCGAGCCGTGATGGGCACGTGCGATCTCGCTGCCGGCGAGACCGTTGATCTCCGAACAGATGCGTTCAGCCAGCCGGCGCGAGTTGGCGAACACAATGGTCGAACGATGCTGTTGGATGAGCTCCACGAGTTTCGGATAGATGGCTGGCCAAATCGACCTGCTCTGGTTGGCGGACGGATCGAGCGGGTCGGGGGGGGGCGGTTCGTTCATGTCCTCGACGGGGACCACCACCTCGAGTTCCATAGCGCGATCCGTCGGAGCGTCGACAATGGTCACTGACCGAAGCCGGAGTTCCCCTCCGTCAGTTTCCGTCGCCCCCCCCAGGAAAAGGGCGAGGGTGGAAAGGGGCCGTTGGGTTGCCGAGAGTCCAATGCGCTGTGGCGATACTTTCGTCACTTCTTCGAGGCGCTCCAAGGTGACGGTGAGGTGGGCTCCACGTTTGGTGCCGGCCACTGCGTGCACCTCGTCGACGATCACCCAGCGAACCGAGCCGAGTACCTGGCGGGCCGAGGAGGTGAGCAGGAGGTAGAGCGACTCCGGGGTGGTGATGAGGATGTCAGGGGGAGTCCTCATCATCCTCCGCCGGTCCTCGGGGGTCGTATCCCCGGTCCGGAGGAACGTGGTCAGGTCGGGTAGCGAAGCCAGACCCAGCCGGGTGGCGGCGTGCCGGATGCCGGCCAAGGGGGCCCTGAGGTTGCGGTCGACGTCGTAGGCGAGCGCCTTCATGGGCGAGATGTAAAGCACCCGGCACCGATCGGGTCGACTCGGAACGGCCTCGTGGAGGAGGCGATCGAGTGTCCACAGGAAGGCGGCCAAGGTCTTGCCGGACCCGGTGGGGGCGTGAATCAGGACGTGGTCACCGGCGGCAATCGCCGGCCAGCCTTTCGCCTGAGCGGCGGTCGGTTCGGCGAAACTCGCCTCGAACCAGGCTCGGGTGGCCGGGGTGAAATCCGTCAGCCCCTTCATGGCGGCATCGTAGGTTGCCCATCCGACAAGAACGCCCATGTGCGGCACGGAGTGGAGCGAGAACTCAAGGCTCTGCGCGGGCACGCCCATCGGCCGGAGCTCATGCCAGGGTGGGCGAGTAGCTCACTCGGCGGGATTGTCGGGCGTTAGCGTGGGACGCCATGGACACATGGGATGCGGTCGTGGTCGGAGGAGGGATTGCCGGCGTGTCGGTGGGATTCGAGCTGGCTCAACGCGGCTATAAGGTCCTGCTCCTCGAGATGGAACGCCATCTCGCCCACCACACCACCGGCCGATCTGCCGCACTCCATGCCGAGGCTCACGGGCACCCCGCCGTTCAGCCGCTGACCCGAGCGTCGCGTCCTGTCTTTGAATCGCCTCCGAACTTGACGGAGGTTCCGCTGGCCGGAGAGCGGCGAGGAGTTCTCACGGTTGCCTCCGCCTCCCAATTGGCGGATGTGGCCGATCAGGCGGCAGAGGCGAAGGCGGCTGGCGTCACCACCCACCTGCTGACCGCAAAGGAAACAATGGAGAAAGTCCCCGTCCTTCGAGCGGATTGGGTGGCCGGCGCCCTGTGGCAACCGGGTGCATTTGACATCGACGTCGCCGCCACGCACCAGATGTACGTCCGCGGCATTCGCCTCCACGGCGGTGAGATCCGGACCAGTTCACCGGTGACGGAATTGGCCGCCCGTGGGAGCGGGTGGACGGTCGCGAGCGGAAAGGAACGCTACCGGGCGGGAATAGTCGTCGACGCAGCCGGTGCGTGGGGAGACCGCGTCGCCGAGATGGCCGGCGTGGCACCGCTCGGCCTGGTACCCAAGCGGCGGACAGCATTCATGGTCGCCAGCGAACCAGGCCGCGCCCACTGGCCCCTGGTGTTCAGCGCCGGTAGTGATTTCTACTTCAAGCCCGACGGCTCCCAACTCTTATGTTCGTTGGCCGAAGAAGAGCCGTCCGAGCCATGCGATCCCCGACCGCGGGAGGAGGACATTGCCCTGGCGATCGAGCGGATCAACCATGTCACCACTCTCGGCATTCTTGGGGTCCGATCGGCCTGGACCGGGCTCCGCACCTTCGCGCCCGACGGAGGCATGGTCATCGGGGCGGACACCATTGCGGTCGGATTCTTCTGGTTGGTCGGCCAGGGCGGAAGTGGCATCGGGTCGGCTCCGGCCGCAGCGCAGCTACTGGCTTCCCTGATCGCGACCGCGGCAGCTCCAGCTCATCTCGCCGAGGTCGACCTGGAAGCACTCGGCCCTGGCCGATTCCGCCGATGACGCCCTTCGTCCCCGGGTACCCGACTCTTATGAGCCGCGCCAGGTCAGGGTCGACCGACCTCGCCGACACTAGTGCACCGTCTGGGAAATAATCGTGGGGTCTCGCCATTTCCCAGGCAGAGCACCAATAGTCCAATTGGAGGTCGATCCTTCCTGGGCGGGCATCGAAGACCCTTTCGAACGGGGGGCGGCGAAGGGCTCCGGGTCCCCGCCGGGGAGGCAGTCGTCCGCCATCGCCCTCCCTCCCCGCTTAAGATCGCCGTCTTGCGCGACGAACTTCTCGAATTGCTCGATCTGGCGGCGGAACCCGTCCGTCTCGATCCACTGGCGCTGGCGCTCGCCGCCGACGAGCGAGAGTTGCTGGCCGAGGTCGAGCGCCTGGTCGCAGCCGGCGTCGTAATCGAGAGCCGGGACGGGTTGACGGTGGCCACGCCCCCTCCCAGGTCGGGCCCGACCAGACGGGCTCACTTGGCGAGCCGGCTGGCGGATGCCCTGGATGCCCGGGGTGGGCGCCCGACCACAATGGCCAGGCTCCACCTCGAAGCCGGTAAGGCCGATGCCGCCCTGGCCGCCGCCCTGCGGGCCGACGACACCCCGGCGGCATCCGAGATGGCTTTGGCTGCTGTAGAGGCGGGTGCCAGCGTCGACAGGTCGGTCGAGGGGACGTTGCGGCTGCGGCGGGCCCGCCATCGTCGGGCGAGCGGCGACTCCGACGGAGCGGCGGCGGATCTGGAGGTGGCCGTTCGGCGTCTATCCGGTCCTGAGCAGGTGGATGCCCTCGGGTTCGCCGGCGCGGTCGCCGACGATCGCCAGCGTCCCCAGGAGGCGGAAGCGATAGTGGCGGTGGGGGAACTGGCTGCTTCCCTTCTACCGGCCGGTGCCGAGGGGCCGGCCAAGCTCGGTTCTCTCCTCACTTTTCATGCGCGCCTCATGGGTCGACTCGGATTCGCGGAAGAAGCCGATCAGACGCTGGGGCGAGGCCAGGCGATCCTGGCAAGTCACGGTACCCCCCCCCAGCGGTTTCGGGCTCGTAACAACCAAGCGTGGTTGCACTTCGATCGCGGCGAGGTGGCGGCGGCCGAGGTGCTCTTCGGCGGTTTGGCGGCCGAAGCGGAGGACCTCGAAGGTCCGGCTTCGCGGGCTGACAAAGAGGCTTGGTGGGCGCGGTCGCTCTTTGCGGCCGGACGGCCGGTCCAAGCCCTAGAGGTGGCAGCCTCGGCGCAACGTCTGGCGGAGGCCACCGATTCGTTCGCCGTTTTCTTCCTGCTCGCCCTCGCTCGGGCCGAGGCCGGCATCCTCTACCAGCGATATGAAGAGGCCGACCGCGCCGCCGATGAGGTGCTGGCGATATGCGAGGAACGGTTGCCCGCCTGGAGAAACGTCGGACGCTACCTGAAGAGCCGTGCCCTGCTCGGGTTGGGGCGGAACAGCGACGCCGCCGCCGAGCTCTCCACGGCTCTCGAACTCACCCCTCCCGGTATCGACGGCCTTCGCTGGCGGCAGCGGGTGCGCGCCTTGCAAGTGAAGGCGGGCCAAGAGACGTCCCAGCGCGAAGAGGAGAACCTGACCGACGAACTGCTGGCGGCCCGTTGGTGGGGCGCAGCCATCGAGTTGATGACGTTCAGAGCCAATCGCCGCCGCGATCCCTCGCTGGCGGCCGACGCCGCCGCTCTGGCCCTTCAGGTCGGCAACCCGATGGCCGCCGCCACCGCCCTTCAGGCCGCCGATGCCTGGAAGGATCCGGTGGCCCCCTCGGTCGGATCGGCCATACGGACTCTGGCGGAACGAATCCCCCTCGAATGGAAGGACGAATGGTCGGCACTTCCCGAGGTGAAGGCTGGCCTGGCCGAGCCGGTCGTCGACGAGCAAGCAGCGGTGGAGACGCTGCGGGGTCGGGTCGAGCAAAT
>CAYUKI010000139.1:0-6151 GCA_964445235.1 uncultured Acidimicrobiia bacterium
TGAAGGGTGGCGACGTAGGTGGCCACCGCCCCCCCGGTGATGGCCCCTTTCTCTGCCGATTGCCGGACCCACTCGACCAGCGAAGTACCAGCGGCGCCGTTGATCGCTTCTTGTAGGGCGGTCAGCATCGGCTTCAGGCGGCCGTAACCACCGGGTTTGAGGAGGTCCGAGCAGATGGTGATCGGGGCCAGACCCAGCCCGGCCGCCGAGGGCAGGTTCTCCTTGCCGATCCCGGCCGAGAAGCTCACCTGAATCGGCGCCTCGGTCCGTCCGTCGATCTTCAACCACCCGGGGAGGGCGCGGTCCAACTCACCGAGCAGGGTGGTGGAGATGACGTGGAGAGGAGGGCCGGATAGGTACATGGTCTCATCGGGAAGCCACTTCTTGTGGTTGGCCACGACCAGGGTGTTAGTGAGCTTGACACCAAAACGGCGTCCGTGGTCGGCGGCAAACCTCTCCAGTTCGCCGATCAACTCGATGGCGCGGGGGAATTGGAGGTCGTTGTCGAAGTCTTGGCGGCGTATGACTATCTCGTGATAGCCGAGTTCAGCCAACACCGTCCCCACCCGGTCGAACCCGAGCAGGGTCGGGTTGAGCTTGACGATCACGTCGAGGCCGTGGCGGGTCATGAGGTGTTTGGTGATCGCCTCGATCTCGTCGGGTGGGCAACCGTGGAAGGTGGAAAGGGTGGCCGTGTCGGCGATGCGGGGGCCGAAGGGATGATCGCGCCAGGCCTCGAAGGGGGGGGGAATCTCGACCCGAAGCCGGTCGATGGCGGTGGTCGCGTCCATCATCGAATCGATAAAGGCGGCCACCGTGGGGGCCGAAATCCCGGCCAGGTCGTAACCCACCGAGAGATCGAAGATGCACGCACCCGAGTCGGGTCCGAGGAATTGCTTCAACTCCTCCCATCCGCTCAGGATCTCAACGATCATCCACGCCTTCACGTATTCGTCGAGCGATTGGGCTATCTTCAGCTCCTGGCTCCATTCGATGTTGAAGCCGATCGTTTGCATATCGATGCAGGGCCGGTTGATCTCGAGCTCGTCGAGGACCTGGACTGTCTTTAGTTCCATGAACCTCGCCCCGGCCAGCCAGGCGAGCACGATGTTCTCGGCAAGCTGGCTGTGCGGTCCCGCTGCCGGTCCGACCGGAGTGGCGATGGGCCGGCCGAGCACTTCGGTGGAGAGGTCTGGGCCCGACGATACGTCGAAGAAACGCGCGGTCGGCAAATCGAAAATCCGTTTACGGCTGTGCCATTCGTGGGCGATCCGGCCGAGCAGCTGACTGAGGGTGAAGGGGGTGAGAGGGGGGACCCGCTGAGGGGTTTCGAGGGTGCTGGTGGTCATGCTTCTCCCGATAGCTTTCGGTGCAGGCGGGCGGCTTGTTCGGCGGCCTTGGCGCGGATCTCGACGGCGTCGATGAGAGTCGACTGGCCGTCCTCGTAGACGACCTTCCCGTCCACCTTGACCCGCATTGGCCGCACCCCCGGTGTGAAGGCGAGATGCCAGGGGTCCATCGGTTCGTAGGACCAGGTCACCTCGTCGTTCTTGGCCTCGGGGACTAGGTTCCAACCCGTCGAGAGCCATCCCCAGGCCGTCTCGGGGGTGGCGGTCACGTCAACGGATCGATGCATGACGTAGGCGAGGCGAAACTCCTCGATCATGTGGGCGCCGATCCCATCGGTGCCGAGCGCCACGGGGTTGGCGAACCGGCGGGGATCGGCGTACCCGACCGAGTTGTTGAGGTTGGAACGAGGGTTGTGGAGGATGGTGCCGCGCAGTTGATGGTCGGTGGGCAGATACACGCAATGGGCGAGCAACCAGTTCTCCTTGGAGAGATGGGCCAGGTGGCGGGGTGCCTCCTGGTCGCCGGGACCCTCGCAGACGTGGACGTGGACGCCTACCCCGAGGTCGGATGCCAGCCCGGCAGCGGCCTCCAACAGCTCGTCGGAGCAGGTGAAGGCGGCGTGGATGCCTACCAGACCCCGACCGCCGGATTTGAGAAAGCGCTCGTTCTCGGCCAGCCCACGGCGAGCGTTGTCGGGTCCATGGCGTTCGGTGACCCCATAGGCGCAGACGACCCGGATGCCGACCTCGGCGAGCGCATCGGCGATCACCGACAGGCTGCCGTCGATGGCGTTGGGCGACTCGTTGTGGTCGATGATGGCGGTGGTTCCCGACTCGAGGGCCTCCAGCGCTCCGAGTTTGGCCGACCATTCGACCATCTGGAGGTCGAGGGCGCTGTCGAGTCGCCACCAGATCAGCTCGAGGATCTCCGAGAAGTTGGTGGGAGTGCGGGGGGGGGCGGGCATCCCCCGGGCGAGCGCCGAGTAGAGGTGGTGGTGGGCGCAGACGAGGCCCGGGGTGGTGGCTCCCATCGTTTTACATTTTGTCAAACGGCCCAGGGCGTGTCAAACAGGGGAATGATGGCTCCGGATCCACACGCCAGCGCTGCCCGGTTGGAGCGTTCGGGCCAACACGCGGGTAACGTCGGCCGACACCGCTTCCAATTCCATCTGCGATTTCAGTCGCCCGGCGAAGGCCTGCACCTCCAGCTCGGCGTTGTAGCGACTCCGGTTGAACCGGCGGTCGATCAAGCCCAGGGTCCGGCGGCGAACCGGGTTGAACAATGCCGCCGCCGCCAGGGTCGAGGCCGCCACCGCCAGGACGACCAAACGGCATTTGCAACCAGCGCGTAGACGCCGATCACCGAGAACAGCCACCCGATGCGGTGGCCGGGTCGCCGGGCGAAGATGGCCGCGCCCACCGCCGCAAATGCCAGGAAGGCGACACCCAAGGCGACCTGGTCGCCGAATTCCTCCCTGCGTCCGGACTGGAGCTCCATCCACAGGCCCGCACAGAAGCCCGCGACCGACGCGACCACGACGGCCACCGCCACCAGCACCGGCCACCGGGCCGGGCCATCCGGAACCGGCCGCACGTCTGCTCGCGCATTCACCGTCTCACCGCTCTCCTCGGGAGGATGCTCGGGTCCCGGCGACAGGACCACGCCCGCCAAGTTACACCCCGCTTGGAGGAGTCAACGGGCGATGGTGGTGCCTGCGGTCCCGGCCAGCGCTGCCTCGATCCGGTCGGGTCTGGTGATGATCGCCTCTTGGCCGCCGCCTTCGAGGAAGTCGACCACCGCCATCATCTTGGGGGCCATGCTGCCGGCCTTGAAATGCCCTCCTTCGGCCAGGTATCGCTTCACGTCGGCGAGCGTCATCCGATCGACCCAGGTCTGCCGGTCGGTGCCGTAGTTGAGAGCGACCCGGTCGATCGAGGTGGAGATGATCAGCAGGTCGGCGCGAATCTGGCGGGCCAGCAAGGCCGAGGCGAGATCCTTGTCGATCACCGCCGCCACCCCGCGTAGGTGGCCGCTCGGGTCAGACACAACAGGTATGCCGCCCCCTCCGCAGGCGATCACTACGAACCCTCCGTCCAGCAGGTAGCGGATGGCGTCGATCTCGACGATGCGTTTGGGGGCCGGCGATGCCACCACCCGGCGCCAACCTCGCCCGGCGTCTTCGACCATGTCCCACCCGTCGCGGTCGATGCGCACCTTCGCGTCCCCTTCGCTCAGGAAGGAGCCGATCGGTTTGGAAGGAGCGGTGAAAGCGGGATCTTGGCTGTCAACCTCAACCTGAGTCACCACTGTCACTGCCTGCTTGTCGATGCCGAGACGGCGGAAGTCGCCGACCAGATTCTGCTGGAGGATGTAGCCGATGGCGCCCTGGGTGTCGGCTCCGCAGACGTCGAGGGGGACCTCGTGTAGTTCGGTTTTGGCCAATTCGGATCGGCGCAGGATGAAACCGATCTGCGGGCCGTTGCCGTGGGTGATGACCACTTGGTGACCAGCGGCGACCAGATTGGCGATGTGATGGTCGGTCTCTGCCGCCGCCAGGTACTGATCTTCGACGGTCTGATGTTGGGGGTCGGTGATGAGCGAGTTCCCCCCGATCGCCACTACCACCCGTCGATTACCCATCGATTCCCTGCCTTTCCGTCGAGCCCCTATGAGCCGCCACAAACTCCTGCATTTCCTACATGCCCTACATGGTCAGTGCCATCACGGCCTTTTGGACGTGCAGTCGATTCTCGGCCTGGTCGTAGACGGCGCTTTGCGGCCCATCGATCACTCCATCGGTCACCTCAACGTTTCGATCGGCAGGCAGGGGATGCATGTAGATGGCGTCGCTCGCCGCCAGAGCCATCCGCCGTTCGTCGGTGATCCAATCTCGGTATCGCTCGCCGATGCGAGCCGACTCGGCCTCGTCAGAGGTCGTGAGCAGAGCTCCCCAGGACTTGGCGTAGACAACGTCGGCTCCCCGAATGCCCTCCTCGAAGCTTTCCAGGACCGAGAGGGTTCCACCCGATCGCCGGGCGTTCTCCTCGGCCTGAGCCATGACTTCGGGCATCAGGAGATACTCCGGCGGCCTCGTCAGTCGCACGTTCATGCCGTACTGCGTGGCGATGAGGATGAGGCTCTGTGGAACGGAAATTGGCTTCTGGTAACTGGCAGCGTACGCATAGCTCACGTCGATGGTCACGCGGCGCGGGTCGCCCTTTCGCTCGATGATGGTGAGCAGGTCGGCGAGGGCCTGAAAGGGGTGGTACCAGTCACATTGCATGTTCAGTACCGGCACTCGAGAAGCCGCCGCGACCTCACGGATGTACTTATTGCCGACCCCCCAGTCGACGTTCCGTATGGCGATGCCGTCGTTGTACCGGCCGAGGATCTCACCGATCTCTTTGGCGGTGTCTCCGTGGGCGATCTGGGTCGTTTTCGCCTCGATGAACTGGGCATGCCCACCCAACTGGGCCATTCCAGCTTCGAAGCTTGCTCTGGTCCGGGTCGACGAGAAGAAGAACAGCATCGCCAAGACCTTGTCGTCCAAGAGCGGATGAGACTCGCCCAACGCCCGGCGCCGTTTCAGGTCGAAGGCGACCTCGAGGACCGTGTCGAGCTCGTCCTTGGTCCAATCCTGCGTGTCGATCATGTCGCGGCCGCGCAGACCCGTTTGCATGGAAGGCCTCCTATTCCGTCGCTCCGAGCACCATCGCCAGCAGGGCCATGCGCATCACCACCCCGTTGAAGGCCTCCTGCCAGTAGCGGGCGTGCCGGGTCGCGTCGACGTCGGTCGGCAGCTCATCCATCCGGGGCAGCGAGTGCAGGATGATGGCGTTGTGCTTGGCCTTGTCGGCCAGGAGCTGGCGGGTCACCCGATAGTTGTCGGGTGTACCGCCGACCTCGCCACCCCGCTCCACCCGGCTCTGGGTGTAGTCGGCCTGCACCACCGGCTCCATGTAAATGACATCGGCGGTAGCGATCACGTCGGCCACATGCTCTGCTTCCCGTACGGCCAGATTCCCAGCCGTGAGCTCCGCCTTGAACTCGGGGGTGAGCGACATCTCCGGGGGGGCCACCGCGATCATCTCGGCGTCGAACTGGGTCAGGGCATAGCCGATCGAGTGCATGGTGCGCATCCGCATGTCGCCCACACAGACGAACGTCTTCCCGTCGACCGAGCCCAGTTCCTTCGTCACGGTGTAGAGGTCGGTGAGGACCTGGGTGGGGTGTTCCCCCCATCCGTCCCCAGCGTTGATGATCGGGACGCTGGCCCAGCGGGCGGCCTCGGCGGGGGCTCCCTGCTGGAAGTGACGCATGACGATGACGTCGCCGTAGTACTCCAGCATGTGCACGGTGTCCTTGATCGACTCCTGGTAGAAGTCGCCGGCCCTAGTCATCTTGGGGTCGGCAAACCCCACCACCTGCCCGCCCAAACGGTGCATTGCGGCCTCATGGGCAAGACGGGTGCGGGTGGACGGCTGATAGAAGGCGGCCACCATGAGCTTGCCGGCCAGCATGTCGACCGTGCGGCGGGCCCTGGCGATGGGCTCCATCTGGTCGGCGACCGCAAAAACCTGTTCGAACTCGGCGCGCTCGAATCCCTTCAACGAGAGAATGTCGCGTCCGGCGAAGCTTCTCATCGATCCTCCTTCGGGGTGGCCGCCGTCTAGGGGCGGAATCAGCCCAGAGTGAAGCAGAAGTGGGTGAGGGACTAGAGCTCCGTCTGGGAAATAGCGTGAGGGTATCGGCGAGGCCACGGCGTTCCTGGCCAGGACGCACGACGAAGGCGCAGCCTTTG
>CAYUKI010000140.1:0-6080 GCA_964445235.1 uncultured Acidimicrobiia bacterium
TCGGGACCATGGAAACGTCGACCCGCTCGTCGGAAGCCAGCAGGGTGTTGAGGGCTCGAACCGCATCAACGTTGGCGTTGGTGACGCTTTGGTCGGCCACCTCTCCACCCCAGAGGACGTTGTCGAAGGCGACGACGCCTCCCGGCCGCATCATCGGAAGCAGTCCTTCGTAGTAGTTGACGTAGTTCGCCTTGTCGGCGTCCACAAACGCGAGGTCGAAGGTTCGACGGTCGTCCGCGAGCGCTCTCAACGACTCGAGCGCCGGACCCAGACGAAGCTCGATTCGGTCGGCAACGCCCGCCTCCGACCAATAGCGCCTGGCCACCGCGGTCCACTCTTCCGACGCATCACAGCAGACCAGGCGCCCCTCGGCCGGGAGTGCCATCGCCACCGCCAACGATGAGTACCCGGTGAACGTGCCGAGCTCGATGCACCGGCGGGCATCCATCAGCCGGACCAACATGGCCAGAAGCGCCCCCTCCTCGGGGGCAATCTGCATGACGGCCTCCGCCATGGATGCGGTCTCGCTCCGTAGTCGAGCGAGGAGCGGATGCTCCCTGACTCCGACCTTCACGAGGTATTGATGAATGGTGTCGGTGAGGCCGATGCTCTTGTTGCTCATATGACGCCAGCCTATCGGTGCCCCGCGATCGCCTCGACGCCGTAGGATGGCCTAATGGGTGCGGTCACGGACCTGGCCGGAGTGATCGTGTGGACGTCGGCCGATCGGCATCCGGGATTGGCGGCCTTCTACCGAGACCTGCTCGGCCTCCCGGTACGAACGGAGCGGGAGGGCTTCATCAATTTCGACTGGCAAGGTCGCCGGTTGATCGTAGCCGTTCATTCCGAGGTGGCTGGACCGGCCCGCGACGCCCTTCGAATCATGGTCAACCTGGTTGTCGAAGGCCTCGATGAGTTGTACGGGCGCCTCCAGGCGGCCGGAGTCGATTTCATCCGACCGCCCGAGATCGAGCACTGGGGAGGGCGCATGGCCACCCTGGCCGACCCGGACGGAAACATCGTCCAGTTGTTGGAGATGGCGGCCGATACAGCCGAGTGACCACCGCCTAGCATGCGACCGCCGGCTCCGACCCGGCCACAAGGAGTAGTCGATGGACCAGGGCAAACTCACACCTCGAACCGTCTTCCAAGTTGTTACCGACTTGTACCGAGAGGGTCCCGAGACTGCCCCGACACCTTTTGCCACCGGATACGACCCACTCGATCGCATCCTGGATGGCGGCTTTCGAAAGCGCGACCTAGCCCTGGTCACGGGGGTGCCCGGGGTCGGCAAGACCGTGGCCACCCTCCAGTGGGCCCGGCACATGGCCCGGCGCGGCGACAACGTCATCTACGTTTGCTACGAACACGATGAACAGGCCCTTCTGACCCGTCTGCTCTTGGTGGAGATCGGCTATTCGGACCTGGCCGACGACGAGAAGCGGTCGGCCCGCTACGCCCTCAGGCGCGTTGGCATCAACGGTTTCGATCTCGGCACTGCCATCTCCACCACACCGTCACTCGCCAAGGCCCACGACTCCATTACCGACTTTGCCGGGCGAATGTGGCTACTGCGGGCCTCGGGTGCATATACGGGTCTCCCCGAGTTGGACCGAATGGTCGTGGAGAGGGGTAGCGGAAACACCGTCCTTTTCGTCGATTACCTCCAGAAGGTGGCGGTCATTCCCGAGCCTCCCGACGAAGCCGAGAAGATCACGAGGATCGCTGAAGGTCTCAAAGAAATCGCCTTGGACCGCGGGGTGGCGGTGGTGGCGATCGCCGCCGCCGACCGGGCCGGTCTCGAGTCCCGCCGGCTTCGGTTGCACCACCTCCGAGGTTCCTCAGCGATCGCCTACGAGGCCGACATCGTCATCATCCTCAACGAGAAGTTCGACATCGTCTCCAAGGCCCACCTCGCCTACGACCCCACCCGCGTCGAGGGTTACAAAGCCGTTTCGGTGCTTTCGTTGGAAAAGAACCGGGGAGGTCCGGCCAAGGTGGATCTCGAGTTCAAGAAGGACTTCGAGCACTACCGCTACCAGCCCACCGGGGGCTTTGTGTCCGAACGCCTCATCGACGAGCGACTCGTCACCGAATAGGCGAAGGCACCGGGGCCCCGCCGGTTGCATTGGGCGAAGGGCACCGGGACCCCGCCGGTTGCAGAGGCGAAGGGCACCGGGACCCCGCCGGTTGCAGAGGCGAAGGGCACCGGGACCCCGCCGGTTGCAGAGGCGAAGGGCACCGGGACGCCGCCGATTGCATTAGCTTCCGCTTTGCATGGACACTGGGTTGGCGAGCGATCTGGCGGCCAGAACGGCCGAGCTACGCGAGCAGGGACTCTTTAAGGCGGAGCGGGTCATCGCCTCGCCCCAGGGTGGCCACATCGTGTTGGAGGACGGCCGGCGGGCGATAAATCTCTGCGCCAACAACTACCTGGGCCTTGCCAACCACCCGGCCTTGGTGGAGGCGGCCCGCCAAGCCCTCCTCGACCATGGCTACGGAATGGCCTCGGTCCGCTTCATCTGCGGTACCCAGACCGTCCATCGCCGTCTCGAAGAACGAATCAGCCGGTTCCTCGGCACCGAGGACACGATCCTCTACTCATCCTGCTTCGACGCCAACACCGGCCTGTTCGAGACCGTCCTCGACGAGCAGGACGCCGTGATCAGCGACACCCTGAACCACGCCTCGATAATCGACGGCGTCCGCCTCTGCCGAGCTCGCCGCCTCCGCTACGCCAACAACGACATGGCCGACCTGGAGTTGCGTTTGCAGGAGGCGGCCGACAGCCGTTACCGGTTGATCGCCACCGACGGTGTGTTCTCGATGGACGGGGTGATCGCCAACCTCCCGGCGATATGCGACCTCGCCGATCGCTACGGGGCGATGGTGATGGTCGACGACTCCCACGCCGTCGGTTTCCTCGGTGACAAGGGGGGGGGAACTCCCGAGTTCACCGATACGTTGGGACGGATCGACCTCCTCACCGGCACTCTGGGAAAGGCCCTCGGGGGCGCCTCCGGCGGATACACGAGCGGACGCCCGGAGATCGTTGCCTGGTTGCGGCAGCGATCCCGCCCCTACCTGTTCTCAAACAGCCTCCCTCCTGTTATCGCCGCCACTTCCGTCGCCGCCCTCGACCTGGTGACCGAGAGTGGCGAGCTGCGAACCCGGCTGCAACGTAACGCCGAACGTTTCCGCAGCCAGATGACGGCGGCCGGTTTCCGGCTGGCCGGGGCCGGTCACCCCATCATTCCCGTCATGCTCGGTGACGCCCGGCTGGCCTCGGAGATGGCTCAGCGGCTCCTTGACCATGGCGTATACGTGATCGGCTTCTCTTTCCCGGTGGTGCCCCGCGACCAGGCCCGGATCCGCACCCAGATGTCGGCCGGCCACAGCGACCAAGACATCGACCAAGCCGTTGCCGCCTTCGTCGAAGTGGGCCACCAACTCGGGGTCCTTCGATGATGGCCCTCGTCAAGGCCAAACCCGAGCCGGGCCTCTGGATGGAGGAGGTGGAGATCCCCCGACCCGGCAGCAACGACGTGCTCGTACGGGTGAAGAAGACCTCCATCTGCGGAACCGATCTGCACATCTACCGGTGGGACGACTGGGCGCAGCGCACGATCCCAGTGCCGATGGTGATCGGACACGAGTTCACCGGCGAGATCGTCCGCAAGGGTGACCAGGTGGCCGGCCTCGAGGTGGGCGAGCGGGTGGCCGGAGAAGGCCACATCACGTGCGGTCATTGCCGCAACTGCCGGGGAGGGCGGCGCAACTTCTGCCACAACCACGCCGCAGTGGGCGTCACTCGGCCAGGGGCGTTCGCCGAATACATCGCTATTCCCGCCAACAACGCCTTTTCGGTCCGGCCCCATATCGATGAGGAGACCGCCGCTGTTCTGGACCCCCTCGGTAACGCCATCCACACCTCGCTCTTCTTTGACGTGGTGGGAGAGGACGTGCTGATCACGGGGGCAGGACCTATCGGGTTGATGGCGACCGCCGTCGTCCGCCACATCGGCGCCCGCTTCGTGGTGGTCACGGACATGAACGAATACCGGCTCCGTCTGGCCACCAGGATGGGCGCCGACCGGGTCGTGAACGTCTCGAGCGGATCGGTGGGGCCGGTGATGGCCGAGTTGGGCATGACCGAGGGGTTCGACATCGGCCTCGAGATGTCGGGAAACGCCGACGCCTTCAATCAGATGCTCTCGGTCATGAACCACGGTGGCCGGGTGGCGGTTCTAGGCATTCCCCCGGGCGAAGTGGCGTTGGATCTGAACGCCGTCATTTTCAAGGGCCTCGCTCTTCAGGGCATCTATGGCCGCCAGATCTTCGAGACCTGGTACAAGATGTCGGCGGTCCTCCAAAGCGGGCTGGACATCTCCCCCGTCATCACCCATCGTTTCCCGGTCGACCAGTTCGAGGAGGCCTTCGAAGTGGTGCGGGAAGGCAACTGTGGCAAGGTGATCCTCGACTGGACCGGGCTGGAGTAAGGCCGAACCGGCTCCAATCAGAAGCGACGCCCCTCGACCGCCGTCCGGGTCAGCGACCCGCGGCGACCGACACGATGATCTGGGCGGCCTGTTCGCACTGGACGGCATCGACGTCGAGATGGGTCACGGCTCTGACTCGCCGGCCCCCAAAGGCATTCAGCAACACCCCCGCTTCCCGGCAACGGGCGACGACAGCGGAAGGATCACCCACCTCGAAGATGACGATGTTGGTCTGGACTCGAGCGAGATCGACGGTGATCTGGGGGCATGCGGCGAGGCGAGCGGCCAGCGCCGCGGCGTTGGCATGATCTTCGGAGAGACGGGCCACGTTGTGGACGAGGGCGTAGGAGCCGGCTGCCGCCAAGATGCCGGCTTGGCGCATCGCCCCCCCCAGCATCCGGCGGTAACGGTGGGCCCGAGCGAGTAGGTCCTTGCTGCCGGCCAACATCGAACCGGCCGGCGCACCCAGACCCTTGCTTAGGGACAACCCGATGAGATCGAACCCGGCCGAAAGGGTGGGCGGCGCGACTCCCAGGGCCGCCGCGGCGTTGAGCAGGCGAGCGCCGTCCAGGTAGGCCGCCAGACCGAGACGGCGAGCACTGGCGAGGGCCAAACCGAGAGCCTCGATCGGCCACACCACCCCGCTCGCCCGATTGTGGGTGTTCTCGACCACCATGAGAGTGGTAGGTGGGTAGACGACGTGATTGGGTGGCTTGTAGGCCGACTCGATATCGGTCGGCGTGAACACGCCCGCGCTTCCGATCGAGGTGAACTGGACCCCGGCGTTGGCGCCACCCCCACCGCTCTCGTGGAGAAACATGTGGGACTCGAGGGGAACCAGCACGTCGTCACCGGGCCGGGTGAGAGTACGCAAAGCAGCCTGGTTGGCCATCGTCCCGCTCGGAAAGAACAGCGAAGCCTCGGTGCCGAGCAACTCCGCTATTTCATCTTGGAGTCGGTTGACGGAGGGGTCCTCGCCGTACTGATCGTCGCCAACCTCAGCGTCGGCCATAGCCCGCCGCATGCCCGGCGAGGGAAGGGTAACGGTGTCGGAGCGGAGGTCGATCATCGGCTGGCTACAAGGTAACCACCGCCTGGACGTGACGGGGGTTTCCGGTCCGGTCAGGCCGCTGGCGGCTTGACGTGCTCGGTCAGGTCAGCACCCAAACGTCGAACAGCTCGGCCTTGCCCTTCAGCGCCAGTTGACGATGCTCGAGATCCTCGGTCTTGACCTCGGCGGCGGCGGCCACGGCGCCGCTGACGAGAACCTCGCCAGCGGCGGCCGCCGACCCGACCCGGGCCGCCGTGTTGGCGGTGTCACCCAACACCGTGAACTCTTTCCCTGCACCCTCGCCCCCGACGATCCCGACAAAGGCCACGCCGGTATGGACCCCGGTGCCGACCGGTATTCCCATCTCCAATGCTGCGGCCGTGAGCGACCGAGCCGCGCTGACCGCCCGGGCTGGCCGGATCGAGGTGTATATCCACCACGACGGCAAATCGGGCGCCATGGTCGAGGTCAACTGCGAGACCGACTTCGTTGCCCGCAACGAGGAATTCCGCCAGCTCGCCAGGGACTTG
>CAYUKI010000141.1:0-6067 GCA_964445235.1 uncultured Acidimicrobiia bacterium
CCTCAGGAGCTGAGCGCAAGCTGAACCTCGAACCCAGGGTTCTGGGTAGTACCCAGTACTACCCACGGCCCACAGATCATCTGTGGGTCATCTTCTGACGGTCCCTCCACGGTTCCAAGGCTTACACTCGATCAAGTCAAACGCCGGCCGCAGCAGGAGTCTCGATGATGGTTGCTTACGCCGTCAGCGAAAACATCAACCGATCTCCTGGAGAGGTCTTTCCCCATCTAGAAGACCTGATGCGCTCGGATTGGATGCTCGAGGCGGTGGGCGGTCAGGCGTGACCGACCGCGCCACGCGCACCCCGGTTGAGCGGGTCTGCATGCTGCTGGCGGATCTGTCCGGTTACACCGCCTACATGGTCGGCGCCGAGCCCGACCACGCTCCTGCGATGGCCGGCGACCTGGTCGAAACGGTGGTCCGTCAGCTACGTCCGGCCTTCTCGCTGAGTAGGGTCGAAGGCGACGCTGCCTTCATGGTGGCACCGCTAGAAAGGCTCGATGGCCCCATGCTGCTGGACGCCGTCGAAGCTGCCGACGACGCCTTCGGCCGGCGCTTGCAAGGATTGGCTGACGGCACGACCTGCGACTGCGAATCGTGCCGGCGGGTCCCGCAGCTGGACCTCAAGTTCGTTGCCCATACCGGCAGCGTGGTGCGTCATCGGGTAGCGGGGCGCGAGGAGTTGGGTGGGACCGACGCGATCGTGGTGCACCGGCTGCTCAAGGCCTCTGCTCCTGCGGCGGCCGGCCTAGTGAGATACCTGCTGTTCACCGATGCCTGTGCTCGCGACCTGGGGCTGGATGCTGCGGCGTTAGGTGCAACGCCGGCCGTCGAACATTTCGAGCACCTCGGTGAGGTTCCCGTGCAGTTGTTGGACCTGGCGAGCCGCGGGCGCGAAGCTGCGCCGCCCTGGACCCCACCACGGACGGCGGCACTGGCTCGTGCCGAGCTCTCGGTGCCGGCTCCACCCATGATCGTCTGGGAAGAACTCACCTCGCCACACCGGCGGCAGGCCTGGGAAGGGTTGTCGAGCATCGATGAGGAGTCTCCGGGTGGGCGGCGCGGTGTGGGGACGTTGAGTAGCTGCGCCGCCGAAAAGCTTGACTCGCTCGAGGAAATCCTGGAGTGGCGCCCTTTCGAGGTCTTCGTTCGGAGCGCCAAGTTTGCCGGCCTGGGTCGTCTGTCGATACGGGCCCAACTCCGGGCCGATGATCAGGACACGACGCGGACCCAGCTGTCGGTCGCCTGGTACGGAGCGGCCGGGTTAGCCGGCGAGGCGGAGGCGCAACGCCAGCGCCTGATGACCCACGCGACGTCGCTCGAGGAGGCGTTGACGTAACCGATCGAGACGTCCGACTGGTGCTTGTCTCCCAGGCGTTGCGTGCGTTCGCCTACGGGCTCGGTTCGGTCCTGCTCGGTTCGACGCTTGTTGAGCGCCGATTCACCACGACCGCTGTCGGTCTGGTCCTCGGGGCGGTGGTCGCCGGCATCGTGATCGCCCAACTCGTCGTCGCCCGGTGGGCGGACCGGCTCGGACGCCGCCGCGTTTATGGCGTCCTCTACGTGGCGCTGGCGGTTACCGGGGTGACGTTGGCGACCGCAGCGCCGCTGTGGCTGCTCGTACTGGTGGCGCTCACCGGTGCGCTATCCACCGAGGTGGTCGAATCTGGCCCGTTCACGTCGCTCGAGCTGGCCATGCTCTCGGGTCGGCTCGACTCCAACGCCCTCGTTACCGGGTTCGGCTGGTACAACGCCATCGCCGCCGGTGTGGGAGCACTGGGAGCGCTTGCCGCCACCCTTCCTCAGATGGTGCGGAATGTGTGGGAGGCGGCGCCCCCGGATCGGATCTGGTTCCTGTTTTTCCTGCCGGTAACCGCGACCGGTGTGATGATCGCCCGTCAGCTGACCGCACGCGTCGAAGCCCCCACGGGCGGGGCGACGACCACACCGTTAGGACCGTCGCGTCCCGCTGTCATCCGCCTCTCCGGCTTGTTCGCTCTCGACGCCTTCGCCGGCGGGTTCGTCGTCCAAACCTTCATCGCCTATTGGCTGATCGATCGACTCGGCGCCACCACCGGCACGGTGGGAGTGTTGTTCGCCGCCATCGGCATCGTCCAGACCCTGTCCTTCCTCGCCGCTCCCTTGCTCGCCCGTCGCTTCGGGCTGCTCAACACCATGGTGTTCACCCACCTCCCCTCCAACCTCTTCCTCGCTGCCGTCGCCTTCGCTCCCACCCTCTCGGTGGCGGCCGCCCTTCTCGTCACTCGCGCGGTGCTGTCCCAGATGGACGTCCCCACCCGTCAGGCCTACGTCGCCATCCTTGTCCACCCCGAAGAACGCACCGCCGCCATCGCCTACACCAACACCGCTCGCTATCTGGTCCGCCCCATCGGGCCCCTCGCCGCCGGCGCCACCCTCGCCTTCGCCACCGGAGCGCCGTTCCTGATCGCCGGCGTCATCAAGATCGTCTACGACCTCACCTTGTGGAGATGGTTCCGGACCATTCCATTACCCGGATCGTTGGCCCGGGTTGATCCACCGCCCGGTCGGGACGAGGGCGGGAGATGACCCGCTCCTCCTGGACCTGACCGACCGCGATCCCGTTCGTACACTTGGGTCGTGGCGACCATCTGCCCGTCCTGCGGCCGGCTTCCCCCCGAAGACGCCCGTTTCTGCCCCGGTTGTGGCTTCGCGCTCATTGAATACGGTGGTCGCGAGCGCAAATACGCGACTGCCCTCTTCGCCGACCTGGTCGGTTCGACTGCCCTAGCCGAACGCACCGATCCCGAACTCGTCCAGGAGGTGGCCACCCGGGTCTTCGACCGGATGGGCTCCCTCATCGAACGCTACGGCGGGGTCATCGACAACTACATGGGAGACGGGATCCTGGCGGTCTTCGGCGTCCCGGTCGTTCACGAAGACGATCCCGAGCGTGCCGTCAGAGCGGCGCTGGAAATGCAGGCGACCCTGGCCGAGGTCAACGGCGTGTTCCGCACCGAAGGCAAACCCGAAGTGGCGATGCGAATCGGGCTCGAAGCCGGCGACATTCTCGTAGACCCCGACCGACCCGATCGACGAGTGAGCGGAGACGTGGTCAACGTGGCTGCCCGCCTGGAATCGGTGGCCGATCCGGGAACAGTCCTGGCGGGCCCGTTGGTGCACGCCGCCACCCACCGGGTGATCGACTACCAGGCGCTGCCGGCCCTCGAAGTCAAGGGCAAGGCTCAGCTCGTCACCGCCTGGAGAGCCCTCCGCGTCGCGAGCAAGGTTCGGGGGGAACGACCGGGCGGTGGACTGCGGGCCCGACTGGTCGGCCGGGAGGAAGAACTGTCCCTGCTCCGTCAGGCCTTCCGGAGGGTCCAACGAGAGGGCAACCCGACACTGGTCACCATCCTCGGACCGGCGGGATCGGGCAAGTCCCGCCTGGTCAGAGAGTTGCGCGAGTGGCTCGACGAGCTCGACACCGACGTTTACCGGCGCGAGGGACGGTCCCTTGCCTACGCCAACGTGAGCTACTCGGCCCTCGCCGAGGCGTTCAAGGCTCAGTGTGAGTTGCTCGAGGATGATCCGCCCGCAGTGGTCGCCTCCAAGGTGGCGCGGGCGATCGGAGATCTATTCGACGAGGCCGGGCCAACGGCTGAGGTGCTGGCTCTGGTGGGGGCGGCCGCCTCCGATTTCGAGAAGGAGCGCCTGTTCGAATCGTGGCGTCTGGTTCTCGAGAAGATGGCCGCCCGCTACCCGGTGGTATTGGTGCTCGAGGACTTCCATTGGGCCGACGCCGGGCTGGTGGAGTTCGTCGACCATGCTGCCGACTGGGCGCGGGGCGCCATCCTGATCGTCACGCTGGCCCGGCCCGAACTGCTGGAAACCCACCCCGGTTGGGGCGGCGGCAAACGCAACTACAGCGCCGTCTACCTGACGCCGCTCACCAGTGTGGAGAACCGGTCCATGCTCTTGGATCTGGTGGGAGGGCTGCCCGATGAGCTGGTGAACGTCGTGGTGGAACGGGCAGAGGGCAACCCACTGTTCACGGAGGAGCTGGCCCGGGTCCTGATCGATCAGGGATTGGTCGAGGCAGACGGCGGCGGTTGGAAGTCGGCGCCGGGGTTGCGAGGTTTCGAGATCCCCCGCTCGATCACTGCCTTGATCGCCACTCGCATCGACCTCTTGCCTACCGACGAGAAGGTCACCCTTCAGAACGCCGCGGTGGTCGGACGGACCGCCTGGTCGGGAGCCATTGCCGCCCTTTCCGAAGACCCGGGCGAGGTTCGAGCACTGATCAATGCACTGAGAGCCAAGGACCTTCTGGTTCCGTCCGATCCATCCGCGTTCTCCGGCGAGCAGGAGCTCTGGTTCCGGCATGTGCTCATCAGAGATGTCGCCTATGAGTCGTTGCCCAAGCGAGACCGGGTGGCCAGGCATGTCCGGGTGGCCATGTGGGCCGCCGAGCGGGCGGGTACCCGCAACGAGGACCTGGCCGAGCTGATCGCGTCCCACTACCAACAGGCCTGGCGCTACATGAAGGAGCTGGAGACGCCGCCCGCCGATCGCCAGCCGGTGGCCGGGCAACTCATGAGATGGGGCGAGGCAGCCGGCGGCCGTGCCGAGCGGCTGTGGCAGAAGTCCGAGGCGGCCGGCTGGTATGAGCTCGCCATCGAGACGGCGGAGGCAACCGGCGCCTCCGCCCCCGACCTCGCCCGACTCCATGAGTCCTTTGCTCGGGCGGGACTGGGGATTCGCCCTTCGCCGGAGGTAGTTGACGCTTTGGAGCGAGCGCTGGACCTTTACGAATTGACCGGCCACGCGCTCGAGGCGGGCCGGGTCGAGACAGCCTTGGGATTTGCGGTGTGGGAATCGGGTCGCGACGCCGAAGGACTTCCCTGGTTCGACAAAGCCATCGGACGTCTGCGACCGCTCGGCTCCACTACTGAGCTGGGGGCCGCGCTGATGTTGCGCGGCGACTACCTACGCCGCCACGGTGAGATCGCCTATGCCAGCACGACCCTCACCGAGGCCGTCGAGGTGGCGAGGGCGGTCGGCAACCCGCAGGCGGAGGCCTGGGCTTTGCACTACCTAGGCATCTCATACTCCCAAGGGATGGATCCCACCGGGGGCCTCGCTCATGCCGAAGAGGCCCTCGCGCAGGCCACCGAACTGGAGATGCTCGACCTCAGGGCCCGGGCGGCGATGGTGGTCGGAGAACGCCACCTGATTCACCGGTCTGATTACCGGAGGGCCGAGGAGTTGCTCCGCTCCTCCCTCGAGCAGGCCCTACGAGCTGGATTCGGGTCAGTGGCGCTGTGGGCCCGAGGCAACCTGATGACCCTCCTCTGGATGACCGGCCGGTTCGACGAGTCGTTCGAGATGAGCGCCGCCAACCTTGAGCATTCCCGCGCTCTCGCGTATCCCGTATTCGCCCGCTGGGCGCTCGCCAGCCAGGGCTACGTCCGCCTCCTGCAGGGCGACGTCCAATCTTCAAGAGACTTGCTGGACAGGTCGGGGATGACCGTGGAGGACGAAGAGGCCCAGTCGATTCCATACGCGGCCGTCTTCCTGGCCGACCTGGCTGAAGCCGAAGGGCGTCCTGAGGAGGCGACTGCCATGAACCTGGATGCGATCGACAGACTGAGCCCTTCGTTCCTGGCAGACATCGAGGAGACGCTCTACTTCGATGCCATCCGGCGGCTGCTCGAGGCTGGTCGGGCCGAGGAAGCCGAGCCCATTCGTGAACGATTGGCCAACCTTGCTGAGATCAGACCACACGCCTCTACTTACGCGCGGTGGGCCGACGGCTTGTCCGCTGCTAATGCTGAACAGGAAGGCGTGATCCTCGAAGAAGTAGTTGCCTCGTGGGAGGTGCTGGGGCGACCCATCGACCAGGGTCGCTCTCTGCTCGACCTTGCTCACGCAGTCGCCGAAAAGGGTGGAGATCCAATACCGATCCTGGCGAAGGCTCTAGAGCTGTTCGATGCCTGCGGAGCCCAACTCTACGCACGAGAAGCTCGTCGCCGACTCGGCGGCCGCCAACCCGCTGTCACTCAGGGTTAGGTCCTCTCCACCCGGGGCC
>CAYUKI010000142.1:0-1672 GCA_964445235.1 uncultured Acidimicrobiia bacterium
GCTCCCCTCTCGAGCACGTCTTCGATGACCGAACGGGCGGCGGCCATGCTGGATGCCAAGTCGGCGGACCTGGTCACGGTGGCCCTCCGAGCGGCCACGTCGCTGACCTGCTCGACGGTCAGCGGCCCGCCGTCCAAGATCACAGACACGAACCGGCAGGGTAACGGGGATCTAGTGCTCTGCCTGGCAGAGCACTAGGAGGCCGCGGCGGGTTGGGGTTCCCGCCGCCAAAACACACCAGCCAACACCGATACCACCAGTGACACCAGCGCCACCCAGTGGTTGCCCGAGCCCGCCAGCGCCTGCCACACGACGGCGGCCACGACCACCGGGCTGTTGAGGATCGTCCGGTAAGTCGACTCATCGATGCTGGCAAGGCCGAGGGCGCCGGCTGGGAGCGAAGCCGCCATCGCCGCCGCCGCCTCGCCCACCCGGCCAGGGACTGCCCCGAGGGCGGTCGGGATCGTTTCGCCGAGAACCATCAGCAAGGCACTCAGCGTCCGACCCGAGACCGCCCGCACCGGTGACGCAGTGGCAAACGGCACTCCGGCGACGCCGCCGCTCGAGGCGACAGGCGAGCTTCCTCCCGACACCGCAGCCGGGCCCCCCCCACCGTCCTGGTCGGGGGGCGGACCATCTGGGATGGTCGACGAGGAAGAGGGCGGGAGAGTGGTAGTGGTCGTGGAGGTGCTCGAGGTCGTGGAGGTGGTCGGGGTGGTCGAGGTCGTCGAGGTGGTCGACGTGGTGGAGCTGGGCTCTGGAACCGTGGTCGTGGGCTCTGGAACGGTGGTCGTAGGCTCTGGAACGGTTGTGGTGGTGGTGTTTCCGTGACCGCCACCCCCGCCACCCTTGCCGTTGCCGCCGCTCCCTTGGCCCGAGACGCCCAGGGCGGCCAATGGCACAAGCAGAAATACGACGGTGACCGCCACCGCCCCAATGCGAACCACCAAAGAGGACCTGCCCACACCCATCCTCCCGTTCATCGGCAAAAGGCGCCCAAGCACTTGAGCGCTCAATACCGGCTTTCTGGCGGCCGATCAACCTGGGTATGCGGTTTCGCCTGCCAGCAAGGCTGGACAACGTGCCCGGCCTGGCCGCGCCCGTCGGCATTCTCTTGGTCGCTTTGGCCTTTGTATCTTCGCAATCCGGGCAGACCGCCCGGGTGGCGGCCGACGCCCGGCTAGTGCAAACCGGGGAGTCGGTGCTGGGCTCGGCCGTGGCCGCTCGGGCCAATCTCGGCTTGGTACTGGCTTTGTCGGCGTCTCGGGATTCAGAGGAACGGCAAGCGGCCGTCGATCAGGCTCGAAGGTCGCTGGACGTTCTGGCGGCCAGAACCGCATTGTTCGACGATCTAACCCACGAGCCGCTGGTAGTCGCCGCCGCCGAAAGTGCCCGCTCCTCCGGAGCCGAAGTGATCGAACTGGCACTGGACGGCCGTGCCGCCACCGAGGGAGATGTGACGATGTTCACCGCCAACGTCGACCTCATCGTGAATCGAGTTAGAGAAACTGTCGCAGGCGCGCAAGCCGAGATAGACGCTGAACTCAGCATTGCCGGCCGCCTGTCGGGAATCGCCGGTTTCAGCGTCGCGTTGCTCGGGCCGGCCCTGGCGGTCTGGACAGTGCGGAGCTCCTGGCGAAGACGGTCTCGCCAGGCGCTGCTCGAAGCGGAG
>CAYUKI010000142.1:1682-6049 GCA_964445235.1 uncultured Acidimicrobiia bacterium
GAAACGCGAACATGAATTGGTCAAGACCAAGACCGAGATGCTCGGGAATCTGTCCCACGAGTTGCGCACCCCCTTGACCGGCATCTACGGCTTCGCGGCGACGATGGCGGAATCCCTTGGGGGTCCCCAGGTCGCCGGCGAACGCCAGCTACTTCGAGAGACCACCAACCTCATCGTCTCGGAGGCCGCCGACCTGACCCGGATGCTCGAAGACCTGCTCACAGCGGCAAGAGCTAATGAAGAAGGCATCGCCTACCAGATCCAGCCTGTGGAGGTAGTGCGAGAGATTGACGCGGTCGTCGAGCCATACCGTCGCACCGACGTGGCGATCTCGATCAGCTGCCCACACAACGTGGTGGCGGAGGCCGACCGACTCCGACTACGTCAGGTTCTCAGGAACCTTGTTTCGAATGCCGTTCGCCACGGCTGGCCGCCCATCGAAATCGTCGGGGAGGTCACCGGCGATGGAGTGATCGTCGAGGTCGCCGACCACGGACCGGGAGTAAGCCCCGACCTGGAAGCGAGGCTGTTTGAGAGATACATCCATCGTGGTTCGACACCGCTCACCACCGGCTCGATCGGGCTTGGGTTGTCCATCGCCAGCACCCTCTGCGCCGGTATGAGGGGTTCACTCGCCTATCGCCGCCAAGACGGAAGGTCGATCTTCACGATCACGTTGCCACGGGCAATCACTCCGCCTGACCGCGATGTCCCGGTGCCTTGGAATGAGACCCCCTCGCCTCGCCTGAAGCCGGCTGCTGCTCCCACTGCTCCGCCGGTCATCACCGGACGTCTGCCTTCGGGCCTCCCCGGTTAGCCTGGGCCGGTGAGCTCGGTCGAGTACGAGCTGGCGGGCGACGTGGCCGTGGTGACGCTCAACCGCTCGGCCGTCTACAACGCGGTGGATAGAGGACTGGCTGCCGACCTCCTCACCGCTCTCCGCCGGGCAGCCACCGAATCGAGGGCACTCGTTCTGACCGGCGCCGGCAAGGCGTTCTGCTCGGGGGCCGATCTGGCGGATCTGGCCGCCGATTATCAGAAGGGTGGGCCCGACCTGGCCGCCGTTATCGAAGAGCGTTTCAATCCGTGTATCGAGGCGTTGCTGGCGGTCCCACTCCCCACGGTGGCGGCCGTCAATGGGGCAGCGGCCGGCGCCGGCCTGGGCTTGGCCCTGGCCGCGGACCTGAGGGTGGGCACCGAGGCTGCCTTCTTCATGAGCGCCTTCATCCAGGTGGGGCTCATCCCCGATTCGGGGACGACGTGGCTTCTTCCCGCCATGGTGGGGCTGTCGCGGGCACGAGAGATGGCTGCCACCGGTCGCCGGGTCGGCGCCCAGGAGGCATTTGACCTGGGTCTGCTGCACCGACTGGTGGCGGCCGACCGCTTGCTGTCCGAAGCCCTCGAGTGGGCCGCCCAGCTCGCCGACGGGCCATCTCATGCCTTCCTGGCTACCAGAAGAGCGCTCCTGGCCGGCGCCGCTTCATCGCTTCCCGAGGCATTCGCTTACGAACGTCGGGTCCAGGGCGAGCTCGGCACCCACCCGGCTCATTTGGAAGGCGTTCGGGCCTTCCTCGAGAAGCGGAAGGCCGACTTCCGGCTCGGGTAGGAGCTAGTGCTCTGTCTGGGAAATACCACTAGGCGGCTCGGGCCGACCACTTGCCTCGCAGCCGACCCAACGCCCTCCACAAACGGTTGACGATGTAGAAGGCTGCCACCACCAGGATCACCACCACGACGATCGCCACGACCGGGAACTGCAGCGCCAGCGCCACCAGACCGGCCGCCAAACCGTCCTCGAACAAGGACAGGGCGATGTTGGAGAACGGCTCTGGTGATGTGTTCACCGCCGCCCGCGTGGTCGCCTTGGCGGAATGGGCCGACAGTGCCAACGCCCCCATGACGGCCGCCGACACTCCTTGTCCGATGCTCGAGACATCTCCCGCCAGCACGTAGCCGAGGGCGGCAGCACCCACCGGCCGGATCAGGGTGTGCAGACCGTCCCACAGATTGTCGACGTAGGGGACTTTGTCCGCCACGAATTCGACGGCATAGAGCACGCCGGCGGTGATCATCACATCGGTCCGCTGCAGGGCCTCGGGAATGTCGGCCCAATCCAGCCGGCCGGCTATCCCCAACAAAAGGGTGACCAGATAAAGGTTGAGCCCGGCGGCGAAGCCGCTTCCGGCCAGGAGACCAGTTAGATCCACGTCAGTTCCTCACAACATAGATGGTGAGCGTCAGCCCTCCGCTCTCGCCCCCCCCCAGTCCGATCCCGACCGCGGTGTTGAGCCAATCCAGGGTCTCGTTGCCGGTCTCAAAAGTGAGTAGCTCCTGGGGCATCGCCTCCGTGGGGGACTTGACCAGGCTCACCCCGGCGCCGTGGTAGGCGACCGTCTCTCGTTTCTCTCCGATGGTTCCACGGATGTCGAGATCCATGTGCCCGTCGCCGCGCACGGTTACATAGTCCACACCTCGCACCGCTCGTTCCCCTTGCCAATGGCGGCTGGTGGCCGTTCCCTCGAACGGGAAGTCGATGCGCGTACCACCGGGCATCTTCCCCAGCATGCGAGGTGACATGGTTGCGGTGATCATGCAGAACTCTTCCAGATGCGGCATGGCTCCATTGTGGTCTACATTGCGACTTCCGTGGGCGACCGGACCTGGATTTGACAGCAATGAAGCTGGGGGTGCAACTGCCCGAGGTCGAGTATGTGGCCTCCTGGAAACAGTGTGCCGCCATCGCTCGGGTCGCCGAGGCGATCGGCCTCGATTCTTTGTGGGTCGGCGATCACCTCCTCTACCGAACTGCCGAGGGCGACAAGGGGCCGTGGGAGGCTTGGAGCCTGATGGCGGCGCTGGCCGCCTGTACCGAACGCATTCAGATCGGACCGCTCGTGGCCGCCACCAGTTTTCACAACCCGGCCATGATCGCCAAGAAGGCCGCCACGATCGAGGAGATATCGGGGGGTCGACTCATCCTCGGCCTGGGAGCCGGCTGGAACGAGGCGGAGTATGCCGCTTACGGGTTCCCCTTCGACCACCGGGTCGATCGATTCGAAGAGGCCTTCACGATCATCCGCACCCTGCTCACCGAGGGCAGCATCGACTTCGCCGGCCGTTACTACCAGGCGCGCCGCTGCGTGCTGGTGCCGCGCGGCCCCCGCCCAGGAGGGCCGCCGCTCATGGTGGGCTCCCAAGGTGAGCGGATGCTCCGCATCACGCTCCCTCACGTGTCTTCCTGGAACGCCTGGTTCACCTGGTTCGGGAACCGGCCAGAACGTCTCGTGCCGATCCTTGCCAAGGTCGACGGGCTGTGCGAGGAGGTGGGCCGTGATCCGGCCTCGCTCGAGAAGACCGTGGCCGTCTCCGTCCGAATCGGCCTCCCCAATCCATCCGAGCGCGGCTACAACGTGCCCGAAGACGTCGTACCCATCGCCGGCGACCCCGCCGAGATCGCCGCCGGACTAAAAGCCTTCTCCGATATAGGTGTGCACCATCTCCAACTCGTGCTCGACCCCATCACCTCGGATGCGGTGGCGGCCCTGGCACCGGTCCTCGAGCTGATGAGGGGCTGAGCGGTCTCTCCATCGGCGGGGGCACGCCTCCGGCGTGGGTGGAGACGCGCAAGCCCTCCCGCTGCCTCGTGGTGCGCGTCCCTACCCACGGAACCCGTGGGTGGAGACGCGCAGGACGGGATGTCTCGTAGCTCTGCGCGTCCCTACCCACGCGCGGCGCGGCCAGCCGTGCAGATGCTACGCTCGGTGGGGCGGTCGCTGTAGGGCGATCGCTTCTGGTGTTTCATATGCCAACGGAGTGAGGTCACACGATGCGCAATCGGATCCGGGGTATCGCTGCATTTGGTCTGGGAGCGTTGATCGTCATCGGGTGCGGAGGCGGCGGGGGTGCCGCCCCGGCGAGTACCCAGGCGTCGGACGGAGACGCCGATGGAGGCGCGGCCTCGACGGTCCCAGCGAGTGTCGGCGCCGTCACTACTGTGCCGGCGGGCGGAGGGCCGGCGGCGGGCGTTTGCGAGCTTGTGACCGCAGAAGAGCTTGTCGAGATCTTCAATGTGCCGTCGGTGACGACCACGGTCCTCGAGGGGCCGCCGGATAACTGCATCGTCGAAAGCGACACCGGTGATCCGCTGACCGCGTGGTCCCTCACCGTCGCTCAGGCCAAGGCCGTCTTCGACGCCTTCACGGCCGACCCCGCATCAATCGAGGTCCCCGGGATCGGCGACAAGGCATCGATCGTTCAAAACACCGGGCTCCTTGTGCTCAAGGGCGACAGCCTGATGGTCATCAGCATCTCGGGAGGAGCCGATCTCTCCGAGGAGGAGGCAACCGAGGCCTCAAAGAAGATTGGAG
>CAYUKI010000143.1:0-5994 GCA_964445235.1 uncultured Acidimicrobiia bacterium
CATGGGTTTTCTGGTGTCCCAGCTCTTCAGGGCGTGTCGGGTAGTGGTGGACATCGGTTGCCACCTGGGCTACCGGATCCCGGAGCAAGCTCCCTTAGGAGCGGGCGAGGTGTGGAGCTATGAGCGGGCGGTGGAGATGATGCATGACATCGCCAGAGCTCCCGCCGAGCTCGCCACATCGGAGGTCAAGCGATATCTCGGTTGGCCGGCGCAGGCCATTTCCTACAAGGTCGGCGAGCGGGCGATCCTCGGCCTCCGTGAGGATGAGCGTCGCCGTCTCGGCTCGGCCTTCGACCTGAAGGAATTCCATGCCAAGGTGCTCGGCCACGGAGAAGTCCGGCTCGACATGCTGACTGAGGTTGTCGGCGCTGGCTGACTACGGTCGAACCGGTTGACCTACCGTCGAACCGGCTGACGCCACCCACGGTTCATCTGTGGGCGCTGGGTAGTACTGGGTACTACCTCGAACCCTGGGTTCGTCGTTGGGCTTAGCAGCCGTATTGCTGGAGGGTCGGGTAAGGGTTGACCTCGGTGCCATTGGTGATGATCTCGAAATGGAGATGGGGATTAGAGCCCTTGGCGTTGCCCGAATCGCCGACGTAGCCGATCACCGTCCCGGCGATCACGTAACCACCAAAGCCAAAACCATCGAGGTGAGAACCAACATAGACGTTGCCGTCGTCGCCGTGGAGGCGGAACTGAGCCCCACCCAGTTGACCGATGATCTGTTCGACCGTTCCCGACACCGGCGCCACCACCGGATTACCACGCGGTGCGAACAGGTCGTTGCCGGTGTGGAAACGTCCGCCCGAACGGGGGAAACCCCAGTCGTTGAAATACGTGGCTCCCGGAACGGGGCATAGCCAACCGGTCGCCGGCACGTTGAGGGTCTGGCCGACGACGATGAGATTGGGATCGGCGAGACCGTTGGCCGTGGCCAGGTCGGCGGCGGTGGTGCCATTGGCGACGGCGATGGCTGACAGAGTCTCCCCTACCGCCACCACGTGGGCGGCTGCCCTCTGCACCGGTGTCGCCACTGGGGCCACTCGGGGCTCTCCATCGATGCGCAACTCGATCCCGGCGAATATCAGACTGGGGTTGGTGATGCCGTTGGCCGCCATCAGAGCCTCGACCGTTGTGCCGTATGTCGAAGCGATCGACCCGAGCGTTTCGCCGGTAGCGACGAGATGGACCCGATCGGGCCCTCCCGGCGAGGTGACGTCGAGGCCCGGTTCGGGAATGACCAACTCCTGGCCGGGCATGATCAGATTCGGATTGCTGATGCCGTTCGCCGAAACGAGCGCCGAGGCGGTGGTTCCGTAGAGGGAGGCGATGGCAGCCAGGCTGTCGCCGGAGGCCACGCGGTGATACCGAACGGCCGATCCATCGGGGGCGCCGGGGATGACCAGGACCTGGCCGATGAGGATCAGGTCCATATCGGTGAGGGCGTTGACCTCGGCGATGGCCTGGGCGGTGGTTCCATTGGCGGCGGCGATCTCGGCCAGAGTGTCGCCTTGTTGAACCGTGTAGTCGGCGGAACCGAGCAGGACGACCAAACCGAAGACCGAGCCGGCCGCGGATGCCCGAAAACGAACCGACGCGAACATAAAGAGCCTCCTCGGCCCCTCGTCCGCCACGAACTAAATCAATCTAGCCGAGCCTCCGCCCTGGGCGAGCTTTTCGCCGCTCGCAACTGCCCACAAGCTGCGTCGATGTCCCGGCCCCTCGTGTCGCGCAGCGTCACGTTGACCTCGGCCGCTCGGAGCGCCTCGATGAACGCCTGGATTCGTTGGGGGGGGGAAGGCCGGTCGTCGGAAAGTGGAGTTGGGTTCATGGCGATCAGATTGACGTGGGCCTTCCAGCGGCGGGCCAAGGGCGCCAGCCGTCGCGCCTGGTCGATGGTGTCGTTCACTCCGTCGATCATGGTCCATTCGATGGACAGCCGGCGGCGCTTCTTTTCGAAGTACTCGAGAGCCGCCGCCTCGACCTCGGCGAGGGGGTAACGGCGGTTGAGCGGGACCAACCTCGATCGAAGATCATCGTCGGCGGCGTGCAACGACACCGCCAGGTTGATCGGCCATGGTTCAGAGGCCAGTCGTCGCATACCGGGCACCATCCCCACGGTCGATACGGTCACTGATCGGGCCGAGAGACCGATCACTTCCACGATACGGCGGATGGCTTCCCTGACCCGGTCGTAGTTGGCGAGCGGCTCACCCATGCCCATGAACACCACATTGGTGAGATGATCGGGTGCGTCCGGCATTCCGATCTGGCGCAGGTAGGCGGCGGCATAGGCCACCTGGGCGACTATTTCGCCGGCCTCCAGGTGACGTTCGAAGCCGAACTGTCCGGTGGCACAGAACGTGCAGGCGAGGGCACACCCCACCTGGCTCGAGATGCACAGAGTGGCCCGGCGCCCGTAGCCCATCAACACCGACTCGATGGCAGCCCCGTCGGGGGCGCGGAAGAGCCACTTGCGGGTGGCCCCGCCGTCTCCGACCCGTTCGGCTTCGACCACGAAGGGCCAGAGCTTGCCGGCGAGCCCTTCGCGGAGTCCGGCCGGCAGGTTGGTCATGTCGGCGGCTTGGAGGACCGGCGTTTTGTAGAGCCAGCGGTGGAGTTGTGCGGCTCGGAACGGAGGCTCGCCGGCGAGCACTTCCTCCAGAGAATCGGGTTCGGCAAGGTAGAGCACGTCTGAATGGTATCGGCGCGTCGAGTCGCCGCTGCCGATGACACCCGTCCGCCGCCCAGAAGGCGGGACGGGCAATCGACGATGGAGCCGGAGCCCGACGGGTGCAACTTCCTACACTCCCCGGCCTGATGAGGGACGCAATACGAAAGGCGTGGCTGTTCGAGCCCGTTGCATACTTGGACCGCGCCCTCACCTCGTCGGACGTAACGGCGCTGGTAGCGAGCGCGGTGATGGGGCTCCCGGCGCTTTACCTCGGGGCTCGGCTGACCGATCCGGCCATCTTTGGCCTCAGCCCCACCCAGCTGCTGCTGGGGCTGCCACTGGGTGTGCTGGTTGGGGCCGCTCTGATGGGTTCGACGGCATGGATGAGCGCCTATCTGGGGGTGCCCGGGGTGCGGCTGCTGAGGCCAGCTTTAGGCGGACTGGCATCGTGGCCGGTGGGCCTGCTTCGCCTGTTTCTGCAAGCCGGCTGGGCGGCTTTGGTGCTCCGGCTGGCCGGTTTCTGGGCCGTGCAGGCCGCCTCCAAGATTCGTTTGCGGGGATCCGTCGAGGTGTGGATGGCGGTGGCGGCGGTGCTTGGGACCTTGCTGGCCGTGGTCGGCCCGGTCCTGATGTCGCGGTGGTGGGTGAAGCGCTTCTCCTTCTGGGCGAGCCTCGGGCTGCTCATTTGGCTGTTGTGGTCGACTCTCAACAGCACTGATTTGGCCACTGTCCTCGAGGTTACGACCGAAGGCCGTTTCTGGATGGGAGTCGATGCTGTGGTCGGGCTGGCGTTGATCTATTGGGCCATCACCTCCGAGCAAACCCGCTTCGCCAGTGACGAGGGCTCGGCGCTCTCTGGGGCCGCCCTCGGTTTTGCGATACCTGCGCTCACCTACACCCTGGTCGGTGCCCTTCTCCTTCAGGAGATTTCGGCGCCTGGCGATGCTGGGGTGACGCTCTCACTCCCCGCCAGCCTGGCCGGCGTCTTGGCCTTCGCCTGGCTGCTGGCGGCGGAGGTGGACGGGATCGGCGCCCTGATCTTCGGATCCGCCACGTCGGTCACGCCCATCTCCCGTTTCATACCGGGACCGGCGGTCGCCGTGGTAGTGGGGGCGTCCGTGCTGTCCCTGGCGATCCTGGGCGATCCGTCCGGTCTGTTGTCGACCCTCGAGCTGGCGGTAGCGGTGCTGGCCCCGGTCGTGGCGGTGATGCTCGTCGACTTTTTCTTCATCCGGAATCGGGACTACTCGATCGACGACCTCTACTCCTTCGCTGGCCACTATTCCCCCGTCAATCCCTTGGGGCTTTCCGCCGTTCTGGTCGGGATCGTTATCTCGCTCTCGGCGCGACCAGTGGGTCCCGCCGTATTGGTGGAGGCGGTGACCCGGGTCTTTCCTCGCCCATTGGGCGAGGTGATCGGGATTCCACCCATGCTCATTTCCATGCTGGTGGCGGGCGGGGCTTATTTCGGCCTGGGTCGGTGGCGGATCGGTGGACGAGAGTACGTATCGGCCCTCAGGGGTATCTGAGCACCGCGGCCTGCTCGATCCATGCGGCCACCCGCGACATCGGGACCCCGGCGGCGGCCGCCAGCCGTTGTGGGTTTGCCTGGGCGACCGCCGCGAAGGTCGTGATTCCGGCGGTGCGGAGTCGGCCCGCATAGACGGGGCCGACTCCTATGAGCATCGTGAGGTCGTCGTCGGTGGTGGCCTCCGCCCGCGGCGGCTGAGGGGGGGCGACCCGGAAGGTGGGTGGGGCCGGCTCCTTGGGTGCGCTGATGCTGACGAAGCGATCGCGCATCGCCCACACCAACCCGGCCAAACCCGCCACCACGGCCATCACCTTGATTATCCGCTTCATACCCCAGTCGAGGCTAACCCTTCGTGGGGAACGTAGACGCCTGGTCGGGCGGGTTTCCTGCAAAAGAAGTCCGGTCGGTACGATCGAGCCGGATGAACGTCGACTATTACTTCCCACCCGGGCCTCCCACCGAGGCCCCGGCTCTGGCCCGACGGGCGGCGGCTTTGGGTTTCGATGGGTTCTTCACGGCCGAACTGAGTCACGACCCCTTCTTTCCGCTGCTGCTCGCCGGTGTGGCCGAGCCCAGCCTGGACCTGGGGACTGCCATCGCGGTGGCCTTTCCCCGTTCACCCATGGTGACGGCCCAGATTTCCTGGGATCTCGCCGCCGTTACCGGGGGTCGATTCCGGTTGGGGTTAGGGACCCAGGTCAAGGCCCACATAACCCGGCGATTCTCTACCAACTGGATCTCTCCCGGACCCCGCCTGCGTGAATACATCCTCGCTCTTCGGGCCATCTGGAACACCTGGCAGAACTCGGTCCCGCTTCGTTTCGAGGGCGGCTTCTACCAGTTTTCGTTGATGACGCCTTTCTTCGATCCGGGTCCCATCGCCTATCCCGACGTCCCCGTCTACATCGCCGGGGTCGGCCCATGGATGTCGAGGATGGCGGGCGAGTTGTGCCACGGATTCCATGTCCATCCTTTCCATACCATCCGCTACCTCGACGAGGTCGTACTGCCCAACATGGCGGCGGGTGCCGAGGCGGCGGGCCGCACGCTCGATGACGTTGACAGGGCGGCGTCGGTGTTCGTCATCACCGGTCATGACGACGAGGAGCTGGAAACGGCTCGGCGGGGCGTTAGGCAACAGATCGCCTTCTACGCCTCGACGCCCACCTATCGGCCGGTTCTCGAACTGCACGGTTGGGAGATGGGGGATCGTCTCACCGCCATGTCCAAGCGGGGCGAGTGGGCCGAAATGGCCGATTTGGTCACCGACGATATGGTGGAGGCGGTCGCCGTCACTGCCCCGCTGGCCGATCTGGGAGCCGCCATTCGAGAACGCTATGGGAACCGGGTCCAGCGGGTCGGCTACTACACCATGCTCGGCGGTGGCCCTCTCTCCGAGGCGGAGTGGACGTCGTTGATCGCGGCGACCAAGGGCTGACTTGAGGTCATCGCGCCGGCCCGCCGTCCTGCTGGCCATCGTGCTGGTGGTCTGGACGGGGGGGGGTTGTGGCATCCCGGGTGGTTCAGTGGCGACCACCGGGTACCCGGTCACGACGGTGCGGTCCACCACCACCGTTCCACTTCCCGACCAGTTCTCCACCACCTCCACCTCGAGCTCGACGTTGCCGCCGGGTGACCTGGTCCTCGGTTTCGCCGGGGACACCGCCTTTACCGACGGATTGGCCGAAGGCGAACCGCTGGCGGCGGTGAGCGAGCTGACCGGCGCTCCCGACTTCATGGCCGTCAACCTGGAATCGGTCGTCGCCGAGGACGGGGTGGGGGAGAT
>CAYUKI010000144.1:0-5950 GCA_964445235.1 uncultured Acidimicrobiia bacterium
ACGACATGCTGCGCGGGGTGCCGTTGGCGGTGTACGAAACCAGCCTGGATGCCATCGTGGTCGCCCTCAAACCATTCACCCGCCTGTTGGTGGTGGTGGGAATGGGCGACCTCGGTACGATCCCCCGGCTTCTGACCCCTCTCGATCTCATCGTCCGACGCCGGGGCCGGCAAGGCGACATGGTGGCGGCACGGGTGGCGGAACGCCGGGGGGTGGTGAAGCCGAACATGTGGGCGCTTACCACTCAACAATTTCGCACCAACCCGGCCATCTGGGCCCCAGATCTTTTCCATCCTTCGGCAGTCGGACACCGGGTTTGGGCTGACGCTGTCTGGGTCACTATCGAGCCGTATCTCGACTCGCTCTTCTGAGGCTTGTCGCGGGTCTTTCGGCCCTACAAACAAGCCCTACGGCGGCGCGACATTCGTGCCGTCTGAGGAGGTTTCTGTGGTCATTTCCGAATCCAAGACCAGTGTGCCCGCCGTACGAAAGAGGGTGTTGGGCACGTTGGTTGTGTCTATTTTCGTCGCGCTGATCGTGGCGATGATCGGGCGCCGCATCTTCACAAAGGAGCGCTGACATGGTTACTCAGCATGAGCCGCCCCAAGTTGAAGCATCTCCGGTCAGCCGGCTGACCCGTAGCCGCAGTGACAAAGTCGTTGCGGGCGTATGTGGGGGCCTCGGTCGATACTTCGCCATCGATACCGTCTGGTTCCGGATTGCTTTCGTGGCGCTGGCTTTGGGGGGCGGCGCCGGAGTCTTGCTATACGTCATTGCGTGGATCGCGATGCCGGAAGATGGCAACGAATCGCGCTTAGTGGGGGTCGGGTCCGCTAAAGCCGCACCTATCGCGGGAATCGTCCTGCTGGCGATAGGGCTCGTCCTCCTCCTCGACAATGTGACACCGTGGGCCGGGCGGCTCTTCTGGCCGGCAGCGGTCGTGGCTGTAGGTCTCGTGTTGTTGCTGGGAGGTCGTCGTGACTGATTTGCTGGACAAACCGACCAAGGAAACTCCGCCCGCCCGTCGCTTGCAGTACGGCCGCATGGTGGCGGGCGTGGGATTGGTGGGGGCGGGGCTGTTGTGGTTCCTGGACCGGATCGACGCCCTGACCGTCCGGCCGGCGTACCTATGGGCGGGCGCACTGATTGTTGTCGGAGTAGCTCTCATGGTTGGGTCCTTCGAACGAGAGCACCCTGGTCTGGTCGTACTCGGAGTCTTCGTCACCATCGGGGCCCTGCTGGCCGCCCTAGGCGCACCGGATGGCTTCCGGGGTGGGTTCGGTGACCACCGGATCCGGGTCACCTCGATGGAAGACCTCGAAGAGAGCTACGCGGTCGCGGCCGGGAAGCTGGTTGTCGACCTCAGTGATCTGGAAGTGGTAGGCGAAGCGGCAGTAGAGGTAGACGTCACCATGGGTGAGATGCGCGTCATCTTGCCGCCGAGAACCGAGGTAAAGGTGGTGGCGGAGGCCGGAGCCGGAGAGCTCGTCCTTTTCGGTCAGAGTTACAGCGGGCTGGGCGTAGGGCGAACCTACCAGTCCCCCGACTTCGAGAGGCAGCCGAATCGAATCGTCCTCGACGCCTCGGTCGTGATGGGCAAGTTGGAGGTGTCGAGATGAGAAGGTTCCACGCCGCCACTTTCGTTAGTGGCCTCGTCTTCACCGCCCTTGGTGCGGGGCTCGCCGCCGAGTCGGCCGGATGGTGGACCTTCCGGCTCCGTGACCTGGGTTTGGTCCTGCCGATCGTCCTCATCGTCATCGGGCTGACGATTCTGGCGGGCACGTTGGGACGGCGGGTGAACGCCAAGCCGCTTTGAGCGACTTCAAATGAACATCGCCTCAGGCGGGGCCTCGGCCGCGTCTGACCGGTATGGCCTAAGGGGCTCTCGTCTCTGGAGGATCGAGCCGGACACCTGCCATGCCCAAATGCGGGTCCAACCCGGCCTGCCAAGTAGTCGGGACCGGCCTCACGTCGATCATCGACATCACGTTTGGAGCTGGCGTCATGTACGTGGTCGACGAAGCCGGATTCCTGGCGGCAGAGTTGGGTGCGCCAACCACCGGCACCGTTAATGCCTGTTCGGTCGGCGTGACGATCAGCTGCTCGGTGCTGGCCGGCGGGTTGCCCATCCCCACCGCTGCCACCGGTGGGAAGGACGGAACCGTTTGGGCAACCATCCTGTCGTTGGTGCCGGGTTCGGCGGCGGTGGTGCCTCTCAACTGATCAAGTAATCGAGGACCATCATCCCAAGCACTGCCGCCGACGAGGCGCTTGACTCGGGTGGTGGAGATCTCGGAGGCGTTGCTGAGGGTGGCCGCTGCACGGGTGGCCATCCTCGGCACGGTCACACCCGACGGACGGCCTCATCTCGTTCCCATCACCTTCGCACTGCTCCCCGCCAACTTGGAGGAGGATCCCGGCTTACTCCGCCCGGAGGCCTCGAAGCCGGTGGTCGTCAGTGCCGTCGATGACAAGCCGAAGCGAAGCAGACAGCTGCAACGCCTGGCCAATCTCGCCGCCCACGCCCAGGCATCGGTGCTGGTCCACAACTACGAGGACGACTGGAGCCGGCTGTGGTGGGTCCGGCTCGAAGGAGGCGCCGAGGTCCTCGAACAGGACGAGGCCGGCGTTGCCGCTCTTGCCGCCAAGTATGCCTATTACTTGAAGCGACCGCCCTTCGGTCCCTTCGTCCGCATCACCGTCGAATCGATCAGGGGCTGGTCGTCGGCTCCCTAACATCGAGGCGGTGACCGCCGTCCGCCGCCGGCTATCCATCACACTCTTTGCCGGGGCAGGTCTTGGAACCACCGGATACATCGCCGCGGTGACGGTCTCCACTTTGGCCGTTCAAGACATTACCGGTTCGGCGCTGCAATCCGGCCTCCCCTCGGCACTGGCGACGGCGGGCAGTGCCATCGGTACCAACGCGATGTCGTGGCTGGTGCCACGGCTCGGTCGTCGCAACGGGCTCATGCTCGGCTACCTGCTCTCGGCCCTCGGTGCCGCCCTGGCGGTGTGGGCGACCTCGGAGCGGCGTCTGTGGGTCCTCATGGTCGCCATGTTCTTCACCGGCTTCGGTCAGGCTTCCGGTCATCTGGCTCGGTATGCCGCCGGCGACATGTACCCGCTGGAGAGACGGGCCGGCGCCATTTCCCTGATCGTCTGGGCCGGCACTATTGGATCGGTGGCCGGGCCCGCCCTCCTCGATGTCTCGGCTCGAACGGCATCGAGAATGGGCCTTCCTGACCTGGCGGGCGGCTACCTGGCTACCGCCGTTTTCATGACCCTGGCCTTCGCTATCTATGCCGTCGCTCTCCGACCCGATCCGGCCAGCCTGGTGATCGACGAGACTCCGAGGCTCGGCGGAGGCCCCATTCGTGTGAGAGAGGCTCTGACGAGGCCGAACGTTCGCCTGGGTCTCCTTGCTCTGGTGATCGGCCAGGTGGTGATGGTCCTGATCATGACCGGGACGCCCATTCACATCCGCAACCACGGCCACGGGCTCGACATGGTCGGGCTGGTGATAGGTGGCCACACGTTCGGTATGTTCGCCTTTTCTCCTTTGACCGGTCGGCTCGCCAATCGCTTTGGCCGTATTCCCGTGATCATGGCCGGACAGATCGTGTTGCTGACCGCGGCGGTCATCGCCGCGATCACTCCGGTGCAAGCGACGAATGTGCTGGTGGCTGCCCTCTTCCTGCTCGGGTTGGGATGGAACCTGGGCTTTGTCTCCTCGAGCGCTCTCATCTCCGAAGGCCTCGCACCGGAGGTCCGGGCTCGCGTGCAAGGCCTCGTCGACAGTGCCACCTGGGCCTCCTCGGCGCTGGCGGCAGTGAGTTCGGGAGCGTTGCTATCGGTGGGCGGTTTTCAGCTTCTCACAATGCTAGGGGCCGCCTTGGTATTGCTGCCCGCCTGGGCGGTGCTGCGCCTTCGTCGACTCGTGGCGGTCAGGGCGACGGTGTGAGGCCGGCGGGAAAGCCCCACCAGGCGTTCATCACCTGTCGAAGATCGACCGCCCATTCTCTCACGATCCAACTGTCGGGGAGGTAGGGCCCGGCCAGCAGGAACAGGGTCATCCCAGACAACACCACCGCTGCGACACGCACGATCAACCGCATGGCTCCACCCAAATACACCCGGACTCGGTGGCAAGACGATGCATCGTGACATCATGATCCTCGAACGGCAGCCTGGCAAGCAAGCGGCGATCCAAGGTCACCCCCACCAGCGTCGCCCGCGGCATCTTCTCCAGCAATCGGTCGTAATAGCCTTTGCCGCGACCGAGCCGGTGGCCGCACCCGTCGAAGGCCAATCCCGGCACCAGCGCCACCGCGATCTGGTCGGGATCTATCTCCGCGCTGCCGGCCGTTGGTTGGTGAAACCCGAGGAAGTGAACCTCCTTTGGGGCGTCGTAGGGGTGAATCGTCAGATCACCGACCTCGGGAGTTCGAGTGGTTACCCATTCGAGATCCACCAGAGCTCGAGTCAAGTGTTCCAGGTCGATCTCCCCGGGCATGGCCATGTAGGTCAGCACCACGGTGCCGGGCGGCCAGGCGGACAACCACTCACCGAGGTGGACCAACAGTGAAGCATTCTCACCAGAAGTGACCGGCGGCAGGCTTCTCGCCCATCGCCGCAACGCCGCCTTGCTGGGCTGGGGGTCATCGACCGGGTGTGACTCGCTCACTGCTCCCAGCGTACGGGTTACCCTCGTCCAAGATGCGACTGCTCCTGGTCCCATTTCGGACTTTGGCCACGTTGCTCTCGGGGTTCCTGGCTACATTGGTTTTCGCTCCGCTCGCCATCGTCGTCGGAAGGTCCCGCCGGGACAGCCCCTGGATCGACCGTTTCGCCCGCTCCTGGAGCCGGGCGTGGCTGGCGCCGGCTGGGTGCCGCCTCGAGGTGAGCGGTCGGGAGAACGTCGACACCACCAAGTCCTACGTTGTGGTTGCCAATCACCTTTCCAACTTTGACGTCATGGCCTGTTTCCTGGCGGTACCCCTCTCCATCCGTTATCTCGCCAAGAAGGAGCTGTTCAAGGTCCCGCTACTGGCTCCGGCCATGCGTGCGGTGGGGATCGTCGAGGTCGACCGCGATGCCCGGTCGGCCATCCATACCCAGGTGAACACCCAATCCAAAGCGGTTCTGTCGCTCGGAAGGTCGCTGATCATCTATCCGGAAGGGACCCGCAGCCGCAGTGGTGAGCTCCAACGCTTCAAGAAGGGCGCTTTCACGATGGCGGTGAGCAACCAGATCCCGGTGCTACCCGTGACGATCCAAGGCTCTTGGGAGGCTTGGCGTCCCGACCGGCCGCTGATATTCGGAGGTCCAATCCGGGTGGTGATCGACCCCCCCCTTCCGACCGAAGGTCTAAGTAACGCCGATGCCGGAGCCTTGATGAACAAAGCGCGGGCGATCATCGAGAGGCGATTCGAGGAGCTCAGGGCGGTAGCTGGTCGCTCGTAGGTCCGGGCCCCTGTCGGTTGCGTATAGCCCTGGTCGGTTTCGCACCGAACCCTTCCGTTTCTGCACATCGTGCAGGAACGAATCGAATCGGCGGTTTTTGCACATTGTGCAATTTCGGCGGTGGTTGGGCGGGGCCCAGAGCCCTTCGCCTAGTCGTACACCCCGGCCAAAAACGTCCGGCCTTCTCGGACCAGAACCAGGAAAGCCCCCGCCGAGGTGACGATCTGATAACGATCGGCGGCCGGCTCTCCCTTCCACCACGCCCCCATCAGACGCCAAGGGCCGCTCCAGTTGATCACCGGCTCCCAGCGACTGGACAGACGAACCCGGACCGGCGAACCGTCCTCCCACTCCACTTCGAACGGCACGAGTTCAGGTGGGACCAGCGCCGGAGATGGAGAAGGAGTAGCGCCCGGCCAGGGCGCCACGGGGTCCCGTTCGGGAGCTGTGGCTTCTTCTCCAAACCTCCGCCAGTGCACCTGCT